>JAHEDO010000286.1 GCA_024641185.1 Burkholderiaceae bacterium
GGCTGATCGGCGGATCGGCGGATCGGCGGATCGGCGGATCGGCGATCGGCTGATCGACTGCGAGACGCCGCGGCTCGCCCTCAGCGCCCAGGCACGACCGTCAGCGTCGAGTACGCATCCTTTTCGATCGCCGCCCGATCCGTCACCATCGGCAGGTACTCGACCCGCGCCCAGCGCTCGGTCATGTCCCGGTAGTGCGGCGACAACACGTGCCCGCTCTGCCCCGTCGAGTAGACGAAGCGCGAGTTCTCGGGATTGGCCAGATCGTAGATCGCCCGCAGGCTCGGCGCCCAGTGACTCGCGAAGGGGTCCTTCGGGTCCCAGGGGTCGTTGCGCCCGACGTCGATCGTATTGGTGTCGCCGGGCGACGGCGTGCGGATCTCGAAGAACTTCGCGAGCAGCGCCTGCCGGCTGAACGGGCGATGTTCCGATACCGCCACATGGGCTTCGCCCCACTTCCAGGCCGCGATGTCGTCGCCGTAGCGCGCGCGCAGGTCCTGCACCGCATCCTCCAGCGCGAGATCGACCATCTGCGCGCACGACTCGATGGCCGGCGTGGCCACGTCGTCGCACCATGGCGCCCGACCCGGCACGGTCAACGCGCGCACCAGCGCCCCCGTGCGCACCCGCTGACGCTCGAGAAGCGGAAAGAGCTTCTCGCCGACCTCGTCGGCGAAGATCCGCCTGCGCAGCCGGTCGATCCACGCGGTCGCGATCAGCGGCTCGGCCGTATCGGCCGACATCTGGCCGTTCCACGCGCCGATGCGGGCCAGCGCCAGGCGCGCGGGCTCCGAACTCGGGTTCGCGCGTCGCAGGATCGGCAGCAGTTCCTCGACCGCCTTCGAAAGCACGTCGGACTGAATCGATGCGAAAGACTCGACGTCGTGCCGCTCGCGCGCTGCCAGTCGCTCGCGGATCCGGTCGTGTCGATAAGGCTGCGTGAACTCCGCACTGACGAAATACGGATACCCCGGCGGCAGGATGTTCTGGTTCGCGGTGACCACGGTGCCGCCGGCCGGGCGGAATGCCCGCGGCAGCTCGTCGAACGGGATGTAGCCGGTCCAGTCGTACCGGTCGTCCCATCCCGGCGCCGGCGCGAGGCCCATCAGGTCGTTCTCCGGCTTGCGGATCGGCACGCGTCCCGGCGCGATGAAGCCGATGTTGCCGTCGACGTCGGCATAGACGAAATTCTGCTGCGGCGCGGACCAGTCGCGCAGCGCGGCGACGAACTCGTCCCAATTGGCCGCGCGGTTCATGCCGAGCCCCGCGCTCATCATCCGGTTCTCGCCGGACAGCGCGGTCCACTTGAACGCCAGGACGTAGCGCGATCCCAGATGCTGTCCCTCGAGCGCGCGCTTCAGGTCCTCGTGCACGTCGGAGATCACCGGGCCGTGGCGCGTCTCGCGCACCTGGAGCACCACGTCGGCGGCCCCCTTGACCCGGATGGTCTCGTTGCGGACCACGAAAGGCAGCGTTCCGTCCGGCGTTGCGTATCGCGAAGCGTCGGCGGCGTCGATCCGTTCCAGATACAGATCCTGCGTGTCGGGCCCGGTATTGGTGACTCCCCAGGCGATGTGCCGGTTGCGGCCGAGCACCACTGACGGCAGTCCCGGCAGCGTCGCCCCGATCACGTCCAGCCCCGGTGCCGACAGGTGCGCGAAGTACCACAGAGCGGGCGCATTCAGTCCCAGGTGCGGATCGTTGGCGAGCAGCGGCTTGCCCGAGCTGCTGTGATCGCCGTCGACCACCCAGTTGTTCGAACCGATTCCTTCGATGTCGCCGGGCGGCATGCCGTCCAGCAACTGCGCGACCGGGCCGCGGTCGAGTCCCTTGTAGAGCTTGACCAGGTCGGGGAGCGCCACCGGCGGATCGGTCTCGAGCAACTCCTCGACCTGCGCGGTGGAGAGCTTCTGCGACAACGCGAAACGCAGCAGCTCGTTCGCATGGTTGCCCGACAGGTCCCAGGCCATCATCGTCATCCAGCCGACGGAGTCCGCGATCGTCCAGTCCTGCGGCCTGACACCCAGGATCAGGAACTCCGGCGAGAGTTTCCAGGGCTCACGCCTGGTGATGCCGATGCCCGCATTCACACCGTCGGCGTAGGCCTGAAGACTCGCGCGAGTCGCTTCGTCCAGCTGCGCCGTGACGCGCTCGGCGTTTCGCTGCACGCCGATCGTGCGCAGGAATCGATCGGTGCCCAGCGCCGCCGGGCCCAGGATCTCGGCCAGTCGGCCCGCGACGATGCGCCGGTCCATCTCCAGCTGCCAAAGACGGTCCTGCGCGTGCAGAAAGCCCAGCGCGAAGAACGCGTCGCGATCGCTCGCGGCGAACACGTGCGGGATACCGTAGACGTCTCGCACGATCCGCGCGGGCGCCTGGACGCCGGTCACCGCGAGTTCGCCGTCGGTCTGCGGCATGCCCTCGAACCGGTAGCCCGCCAGCCCGGCGACCATCAGCAGCACGATCGCCGTCAGCGACCAGAGTATCCAGCGCAAGGCTCTCAATTCGCGTTCCTGTCGTCGTATTGCGGATCCGGCCGCGCGAAGAACAGTGCGAACCAGCCCCGATCGTCGGTCCAGCAACGATCGGACACAAAGCCTGCGTCCCGAAACATCTGTTCGAGATCGGCGCGCCGGTACTTGTACGAATTCTCGGTGTGGATCCGATCGCCGGCGCGGAACCGCCGCTCGCCGCCCGGCCAGCGCACGCGCAGGTCACGACGTGCCTCCAGGTGCATCTCGATGCGGCTTTCGGCCTCGTTCAGCAACGCGACGTGGCGCCAGTCGGCGAGCACGAAGTCGCTGCCGATCAGGCGGTTCACGTGATTCAGCACGTTCAGATTGAAGGCCGCGGTGACGCCGAGCGCATCGTCGTATGCCGGCTCGACGATCTCACTCGGCTTGGCGAGGTCGACGCCGAGCAGCAGTCCGCCGTCCAGGTCGACCTGGGTGCGCAGGCCGCGCAGGAACTCGCGTGCCTGTGTGGGCGTGAAGTTGCCGATGCTCGAGCCGGGATAGAAGAACACCCGCCTCTCGCTCCGAACCGCGCCGGGAAGTTCCAGGCGCTGCGAGAAGTCGGCGCCGATGCCGAGCATCGGCAGCGCCGGAAACCGAGGCTGCAGGCGGCCCAGCGCGTCGCGCACGAAATCGACCGAGATGTCGACCGCCACGTACTGGGCCGGCGCGAGACTCGCGAACAGGCGCGCCGCCTTCGCGCAATCGCCCGCGCCGAGATCGATCAGCGTGGACCCCGCACCCACCGCCGCGGCGATCTCGTCCGAGTTCGCGTCGAAAATCGCCGCCTCGGTCCGCGTCGGGTAGTACTCGGGCAACTCGCAGATCGCGGTGAACAGCGCGGAGCCCAGACGATCGTAGAAGAGCTTGGGCGCGATGAAAGGCGTGGACGCGCCGAGCGACTCATTGAGTTCGCGCCGCGGGTCGGTCGCGCGACTCGTCGCCCGATCGATGAAGCCGGGCGTCAACATGGTGGCGCTGCCCTGCGGCTGACCTCGCGTGAAGTCCGGCATCGCCGTCGAGGTTTCTGAACGCATCCGTCTCCCGGTTGTAACGCCCCGGGCGATCGGTGCACGGTCCGACGCCCAGCAAGGTTTTCGGCGCCTCGTATCATAACCCCCTGCCAACAAGCCCCAAT
>JAHEDO010000069.1 GCA_024641185.1 Burkholderiaceae bacterium
GCCCAGCGGCGGCCGGTGTCTGCGGGCAAGGAAGCGATTTGCATGAAGGTCGATCGGATGATTCAGGCGAGCGCCGGCACGCCCGAGCGCCGCGCGAGCAGGATGGCCTCGAACTGCGCAGGGTCTTTGGGCGTGACCATCTCGGCGGGGCGTGGCAGATGGAAATCGTAGAGTCTCGACATCCAGAAGCGAAAAGCCGCCGCCCGCAGCATCACGGGCCAGGCCTCGCGCTCCGCGTCGGTCAGGGGGCGGGCGCGCTGATACGCATGCAGCAGCGAGTCCAGTCGGTCCGGCTCGAACTCGCCGGTCGTGTCGTCGATGCACCAGTCGTTGCAGGTCACGGCCAAGTCGAAGATCCAGCGGTCGGTAGCAGCAAAGTAGAAGTCGATGACGCCGCCGATGCGGTCCGCGTCGAACAGCACATTATCGCGGAAGAGGTCCGCGTGCACCGCGCTTCGTGGCAACGCCCTGTCGGTCGCACTCGCCGCGAACGACTGCTGGATCGCGAGCTCGTCGCGCAACAGGGTCGCCTGGGCGCGATCGAGAAAGGGCAGCACCCGCGGCGCGACGTCCTGCCACCAGGCCAGGCCACGCGGATTAGGCAGCGTGATCTCGTAGTCTGACGCCGCCAGGTGCATCCGGGCGAGCAGCGCGCCGAGTTCGGCGCAGTGCGTCGGCCCGGGCGCGGGCAGGGCCCCTCCGCGCAGGCGCGTGACCAGGGCAGCCGGCTTGCCGTTGAGCCGTCCGAGCATCTGCCCGTCGCGGTCGGCCACCGGATCGGGGCACGGAATCCGGTGCGCGGCGAGATGGTGCATCAGGCCGAGGTAGAAGGGCAGGTCCGCGGCGGGAAGGCGTTCGAACAGCGTCAGCACGAAACGTCCGCGCTCGGTGTCCACGAAGAAGTTGCTGTTCTCGATCCCCGATGCGATCCCCTCGAATGCCAGCACGCGCCCGAGGTCGAAGCGCTTGATCCAGCGCGCGAGCTCGTCGAAGGAAACCGGGGTGAAAACTGCCATGACGGATTTCTGTGCGGTGCGACAGCGCCCTGCGGTAGGGCGCATCTGGGTATGGCCGGGACTACAGGTAAAGCAGGTTCTCGCCCTCTTGCGCGGTCGGATCGAACCCCCTGGCCTGGTAGAAGTCGAAGATCGCCTCGACCGCCTGCGCCGGCTCATCGACGATCTTCATCAGATCCAGGTCCTGCGCGTCGATCAGGCCATTGGCGAGAAGGGCGTCGCGCATCCAGTCCAGCAGCCCCTTCCAGAACGACGATCCGATCAGGATCACCGGAATGTGGCGCCCCATCTTCGTCTGGATCAGCGTGAGCATCTCCGCGAGCTCGTCGAGCGTACCGAAGCCGCCCGGCACCGCGATGAACGCGGTCGCGTACTTCGCGAAGGCCACCTTGCGCGCAAAAAAATGGCGGAAGAAAAGCGAGATGTCCTGGTAGTCGTTGCCGACCTGCTCGTGAGGCAACTGGATATTCAGACCGACCGACGGCGACGGTCCCTCGAAGCCGCCGCGGTTGGCCGCCTCCATCACGCCCGGCCCGCCGCCCGAGATCACCGCGAAGCCGGCCTCCGAGAGCCGGCGCGCGAGGTCGACCGTCAGGTCGTACCACGGATGCCCGGGCCGTACGCGCGCGCTGCCGAAGATCGAGACTGCGGGCCGCACCGCGGCCAGCTTCTCGGTCGCCTCGACGAACTCTGAGATAATTCCCAGGATATGCCACGACTCGCGCGCCTTCAGCGAAGTGGAGCGCTCGGGGCTCGATATCGAGCGCAATTGCGGCACATTCTTGGTGCTGGACATGACTGAAAAGACGCTCCTGCTCGTCGACGGCTCGAGCTTTCTGTATCGCGCCTTCCATGCGCTGCCCGACCTTCGGAACAAGGACGGAGAGCCCACCGGCGCGATCTACGGGTTCGTGGCGATGCTACGGCGTCTGCGCGCCGACAGCAAACTGGGCGGCGGCGCCAGCCACGGCGCGGTCGTGTTCGACGCGCCGGGCAAGACATTCCGCGACGACTGGTACCCCGAATACAAGGCCAACCGCAAGGCGATGCCCGAGGACCTCGCGCGGCAGATCCCGGTCATCCACGAGCTGGTTCGCGCGCTCGGCTGGCCATTGCTGATGCTCGAGGGCATCGAGGCCGACGACGTGATCGGCACGCTTGCCGAAGAGGCCGACCGGCTGCGGATGCGCACCGTCGTGTCCACCGGCGACAAGGACCTGGCGCAGCTCGTCAGCGACCATGTCACGCTGATCAACACGATGACCCCGCAGGGCGGTCAGCCCGAACGTCTCGATCCGGAAGGCGTGCGCGCCAAGTTCGGCGTGCCGCCCGAACGGATCGTCGACTGGCTGTCGCTGGTCGGCGACGTGGTGGACAACGTCCCCGGTGTGGAAAAGGTCGGGCCGAAGACCGCGGTCAAGTGGCTCGAGCAGTACGGATCGCTGGACGGTGTCATCGAGAATGCACAGAAGATCGGTGGCGTGGTCGGCGAGAACCTGCGCAAGGCGCTCGACTGGCTTCCGATGGCGCGCAAGCTCGTCACGATCAAGACCGACTGCGACCTGAAGCCGCATGTCGCGTCGATCGATTCGTCGCTGGACATGAGCGAGGAAGACGCGACGCGCCTTCGCGAACTGTTCGAGCGCTGCGGTTTCCGCACCTGGCTGCGCGAACTCGACGTCGGCGTCGGCGCGGCGTCGGCACCGCCGGCGGCGGCCGGCGCGAAGCTGCCGGACACGCCCGCGTTCGGCGCGCCGGCCTCGACCGGCGAAGCCGACAGCGACGAGGCGAGCGCCGCGCCGATCGGGGACATCGAATACGAGATGGTCGACAGCGTCGAGGCGCTGGACCGGTGGATCGCGCGCATCGAGGCCGCCGAGCTGACCGCGCTCGACACCGAGACGACGTCGCTGGACCCGCTGACGGCGGAACTGGTCGGCATCTCGCTGTCGCTCGAAGCCGGCAAGGCGTGCTACATCCCGCTCGCGCATCGCTACGCGGGCGCGCCGGCGCAGCTCGACCGCGAGCGGACGCTGGAGCGGCTGCGAGGCTGGCTCGAGAGCGCCGAACGCCGGAAGGTCGGCCAGAACCTGAAGTACGACGCGCACGTGCTCGAGAATCACGGCGTGCGGCTGGCCGGCGTCGAGCACGACACGCTGCTCGAGTCCTATGTGCTGGAAGCCCACCGCAGTCACGACATGGATTCGCTCGCGCGCCGGCACCTGGGCCGCGAGACCATTCCCTACGCGGCGGTCGCAGGCAAGGGCGCGAGCCAGATCGGATTCGAGCAGGTCGCGCTGGAACAGGCCACCCGCTACGCCGCCGAGGACGCCGACGTCACGATGCACCTGCATCGCACGCTCTACCCGCGCATCGAGAAGGACCCGAAGCTCGAGTACATCTATCGCGTCATCGAGTTGCCGACCGCGCAGGTGCTCCAGCGCATGGAGCGCCACGGCGTGCTCGTCGACGTCGATCTGCTTTCCGCGCAGTCCGAAGAGCTCGGACGCGAGATGGCGGAACTCGAGGCCAAGGCCCACGAGGCAGCCGGCCAGCCGTTCAACCTGAACTCGCCCAAGCAGCTCGGCGAGATCCTGTTCGGCAAGCTCGCGCTGCCCGTGGTGAAGAAGACGGCGAGCGGCGCTCCGTCCACCGACGAGGAGGTGCTGACGCGGCTCGCCGAGGACTACCCGCTGCCGCGCCTGCTGCTCGACTGGCGAGGGCTGTCGAAGCTGAAATCGACCTACACCGACAAGCTGCCGCGGATGGTCAATTCGCGCACCGGCCGCGTGCACACCAGCTATGCGCAGGCGGTCGCGGTGACCGGCCGGCTTGCCTCCAACGAGCCGAACCTGCAGAACATCCCGGTGCGCACCCCGCAGGGTCGCCGGATCCGCGAGGCTTTCATCGCGGCGCCCGGCTGCAGCATCGTGTCGGCCGACTATTCGCAGATCGAGCTGCGCATCATGGCGCACATCTCCGGCGACGAGACCCTGCTCGCCGCGTTCGCCAACCGGATGGACGTGCACCGCGCGACCGCCTCGGAGATCTTCGGCGTGCCTCCGGACGAGGTCGACGCCGAACAGCGCCGATACGCGAAGGTGATCAACTTCGGACTCATCTACGGGATGAGCGCCTTCGGCCTCGCGTCCAACCTCGGCATCGAACGCGACGCGGCAAAGAGCTACATCGAGCGCTACTTCGCGCGCTACCCGCGGGTGAAGGCGTACATGGACGAAACCCGCGAGCTCGCGCGCAGCCAGGGCTACGTGGAGACCGTTTTCGGCCGGCGACTCTGGCTCGCCGAGATCAACAGTCCGAACGGGCCGCGCCGCCAGGCCGCAGAGCGCGCGGCGATCAATGCGCCGATGCAGGGCACCGCCGCCGACCTGATCAAGCTGTCGATGATCGCGGTGCAGGACTGGCTCGAGCGCGAACGGATGCGCAGCGCGCTGATCATGCAGGTCCACGACGAACTGGTGCTCGAGGTGCCCGACGACGAGCTCGCGCAGGTGCGGGCGGGGGTCGATCGGCTGATGTGCGGTGTCGCGCAGCTGCGCGTGCCGCTCGAAGTCGAGGTCGGCGCCGGCCCGAACTGGGAGCAGGCGCATTGATATACTGTCCGATTGATGCAACAAGGTTGCGTTGCGTCGACCATCGCGTGCCGATCGCGCACCCCACTCTGGCCGATCCATCTTGACGCTTCTGAACATCCTCGCGGCGACGCTGCTCGCGGGCGCGGTCAGCGTGTTCGCTGCGGCCTTCCTGTCGCTGACGCTGCTCGGCGGCGTCGTCCATCGCCTGGTCAGCCTGTCCGCCGGCATGCTGCTCGGAACCGCGGTGCTTCACCTGCTGCCGGAGGCGGTCGAGTCGGGAGCGAACCTTCGCTCGCTCACCGCCACGCTGCTGGCGGGACTGATCGGCTTCTTCCTGCTCGAGAAGATCTCGGTGCTGCGCCACAGCCACCACTACGAAGGCGACGGACATTCGCACGAGCACGGCCACGACCGGCACGAGGCCGGTCCGCAGGGCATGCTGATCCTGGTCGGCGACGGCATCCACAATTTTTCCGACGGCGTGATGATCGCGGCCGCGTTTCTCGTCGACGTGCGGCTGGGCTGGCTGACGACCGCCGCGATCGCGGCGCACGAGATTCCGCAGGAGATCGGCGATTTCATCGTGCTGCTGAATGCCGGCTACACGCGCACGCGCGCGCTGTTCTACAACCTGCTGTCTGGCCTGTCGTCGGTGGTGGGCGGCGTCGGCGCCTATTACCTGCTCGCCGAAAGTGCCCGGTTCGTCCCCTACGTGCTGATGCTCGCGGCGGCGAGCTTCATCTACATCGCGCTGGCCGATCTGGTGCCCGACATGCACCGGCAGAGCATGCACAAACACCGGGAGTCGGTCGCGCAGATCGTTCTGATGATCGTCGGCGTGGTCATCATCGCGTTGCTCACCGGGGCCTTGCATACGGGCTGATCCCGTTTGCCGCCCGCCGGCAGCCCCTAGGGTTCGAGGCCGGTCGCCACCGGGCGCCCCGGGTCGGCGCACCACTCGCTCCACGATCCCGGGTAAAGGGCGCTGCCGGTCAGGCCGGCAAGCTCCATCGCGATGACGCCGTGACACGCGACCACGCCGGAACCGCAGTGGAACGCGACGTCCGACGGCGGGCGTCCGCCGAGAAGCTCCTCGTACTCCTGGCGCAGCACCTCGGCGGGCTTGAAGCGTCCGTCCGGGCGCAGGTTCTGCTGGAACGGCCGGTTCAGCGCACCGGGAACGTGGCCGGCCACCGGGTCGATCGGCTCCGCTTCGCCCCGGTAGCGCTCCGGCGCCCGCATGTCCACGATGAGCAGCCGGTCGGTGCCGAGCTGATCGACGATTTCGCGGGTGTCGACGGCGCGCACCCGCGACGCGCCTTCGGCGAAGTCGCCCGGCCGCGGGAAAGGCAGCGCGGTGTCGAGCGGAAAACCGGCGCCGGTCCATGCCTTGACGCCGCCGTCCAGCACCGCGACGTTCTCGTGCCCCAGCCAGCGAGCGAGCCACCAGAGCCGCCCCGCGTACATTCCGCCATGGTCGTCATAGGCCACCAGCTGCTGGTCGCGATGCAGGCCGGCCGCGCGCAATCTGTCGGCCATCGCGGCGCGATCGGGCAGCGGATGCCTGCCGTTGCGGCCGTTCTTCGGTCCGGCAAGGTCGTGGTCCTGGTGCATGAACCTCGCCCCGGGCAGATGGCCCTGGGCGTATGCCTGCGGGCCGGTCGCCGGGTTCAGCAGTTCGTGACGGCAGTCGACGACGACGCAACGGTCGATCGCCGACGCGAGCTCTTCCGCGCTGATCAGTGTCGTCCAGGGCATGGGGCGCCGATTCAGTCTTCGGCCAGCTGCAGTTCGCGACGCAGGAATTCGTGGAAGTGCTGCATGCCGTCTTCCATCGGGCTCTGGTAGGGACCGACCTGGCTGGTGCCCCGGTCCAGGAGCGCGCGACGGCCCGCGTCCATGCGCAGTGCGATCTCGTCGTCCTCGGCGCATGTCTCCATGTACGCGGCGCGCTCGGCTTCGACGAACTCGCGCTCGAACAGCGCGATTTCCTCCGGGTAGTAGAACTCGACGATGTTGGTCGTCTTCTGCGGCCCGCGCGGGATCAGCGTAGAGATCACCAGCACGTGCGGATACCACTCGACCATGATGTTCGGGTAGTAGGTCAGCCAGATCGCTCCGTGAGAGGGCAGCTTGCCGCCCCGAAAGCGCATCACCTGTTCGTGCCAGCGCTTGTACGCCGGCGTGCCGGGTCGCTGCAGCGAGTCGCGCACGCCGACGGTCTGCACCGAGAACCAGTCGTCGAAGGTCCAGACCAGATCGTCGCAGGACACGAAGCGGCCGAGCCCCGGGTGGAACGGCACGACGTGGTAATCCTCCAGGTAGACCTCGATGAAGGTCTTCCAGTTGTAGTCGCACTCGTGCACCTCGACGTGGTCCAGCATGTACCCGTCGAAGTTCAACTCCTCGTCCAGACCCAGGCGGGCGAGGTCCCGCGCGACGTCGCGCGGTCCCTGGAAAAGCAGGCCACGCCAGTTCTGCAGCGGCGTTCGTCCGAGATTCAGGCAGGGCTGCTCGTCGAAGTGGGGGGCGCCGAGCAGCGTGCCGTCGAGGTCGTAGGTCCAGCGGTGCAGCGGGCAGACGATGTTGCCGGCATTCCCTCGGCCGTTGAGCATGATCGCCTGGCGGTGGCGGCAGACGTTGGAGAGCAGCTCGATGCCGCCCGCCGAGCGCACGAGCACACGTCCTTCGCGTTCCGCGGGGAGCGCGAAGTAGTCGCCGGTCTCGGGCGCCATCAGCTGGTGGCCGATGTAACCCGGTCCGTTGGTGAACAAGGTGTCACGTTCGCGCTCGAAGAGCGCTTCGTCGAAGTACACCGAGACGGGCAGCTGTGCGCGAGATCGCGACAGAAACTCACGCCGACCCAGATCCGACATCCCAAACCTCCCGGTCAAGCAAGCCGAAAAGCCGAACCAAGCCTCGGGCCGCGAAATCTTGCATCGTCGCGGCCGTCGCACGGCTCCAAGGCGGGGGGGCGATGATACCCCAATGGCACGATTGAAGGCGTTCAGGCTTGCCTTCAATCCCCGCACGGCGCAGGTGGCTCCAGAAAGCGCAGTAAAATCATACCCTTTGCCGACTGGTGCCCGCCCGAGCGGGACAAGCGCGACCGATGGTCAAGAAAACCGCCGAAGTTCGGGGCCCGGGCAATGCCGATCAAGGCGCGCCGGGCAACGATTCCCTTTCCTACGAGGACGCGATCGTCGAACTCGAGTCGCTCGTCCAGAAGATGGAGAGCGGCACGCTGTCGCTCGAGGATTCGCTGGCGGCTTACCGGCGCGGGGCCGAACTCGTCGCGCATTGCCGCAAGGCGCTGGCCGACGTCCAGCAGCAGGTGAAGGTGCTGGAAGGCGATCTGCTCAAGCCCTTCGACGCCGATGCCGGGGATGGTGCGGGTGCCTAGCGCATCCAGAGCCGGCGATGTCGGTGGGTCGCGCGTCACCGGCGCAGGCGTGCCGATGCCCACCTTTGCGCACGCCCCCGGCGAGCCGGCACGCGCGCGGGAGCCGTTCGGGCAGTGGGCGTCGGGGATCGCCGATCGCGTGGAACGGGCGCTCGAGCGTGGCCTGCCCGACGCACTGACCGTGCCGCAGAGATTGCACGAGGCGATGCGCTACGCGGTGCTGGGCGGGGGCAAGCGGGTCCGTCCGCTGCTGGTGCACGCCGCCGGCGAGCTCACGGGTGCGCCGCCGTCCGCGCTGGACCACGCGGCCTGCGCGGTCGAGTTGATTCACGCGTACTCGCTGGTGCACGACGACATGCCATGCATGGACGACGACGCTCTGCGCCGGGGCAAGCCCACGGTCCATGTCGCCTACGGCGAGGCGCTCGCGATGCTCGTCGGAGACGCGCTGCAGGCGCTCGCCTTCGAGGCGCTGGCGCGCGCCGCGAGCGAGGGGGCGAGCGCGCCGGCGACCGTCGAGATGGTCGGCGAGCTCGCGCGTGCGGCGGGCTCGACGGGCATGGCCGGCGGCCAGGCGATCGATCTCGCCGCGGTCGGCCGGATGCTCGACCGAGAGGCGCTGGAAGACATGCATCGGCGCAAGACCGGCGCGATGCTGCGGGCGAGCGCGCGACTGGGCGCCCTGTGCGGCGCGCCGCTCGATGCGGTGCGGGCCGACGCGCTGGAACGCTATTCGAACGCGATCGGCCTCGCATTCCAGGTGGTCGACGACATCCTCGACGTCGAGGGCGATTCGGCGACGCTGGGCAAGACCGCCGGCAAGGACGCAGGCAGCAACAAGCCCACCTACGTCTCGGCGCTCGGTCTCGAGGCCTCGCACGAGCTCGCGCAGCAGCTCGCGCGCGAGGCGCGCGAGGCGCAGCGTGCGCTCGGACCGGCGGCGCAGCGCCTGGGCGAGATCGCCGAGCTCATCGTGAACCGCAAGTCCTGAGGCGCCGTCGTGAAGCCCGAACAGCCATACCGGACGCCCGCCTTCGATCTGCGCGGGCGCGCAAGGAGCCTCTGAACGATGTCCGGCCTGCTCGAAGCGATCGACACCCCGCGCGACCTGCGCATGCTCGATCGCGAGCAGCTCGAGCAGCTCGCGATCGAGCTGCGCGCCTGCCTGCTCGAATCGGTGTCGCGCACCGGCGGCCACCTGTCGTCCAATCTGGGGACCGTGGAACTGTCGATCGCGCTGCACTACGTCTTCGACACGCCGAACGACCGCCTGATCTGGGACGTCGGCCATCAGAGCTATCCGCATAAGATCCTCACCGGCAGGCGCGAGAAGATGGCCACGCTGCGCCAGCTCGGCGGCATCTCCGGCTTTCCTCGCCGCAGCGAGTCGGAATACGACACCTTCGGCACCGCGCATTCGTCGACCTCGATCTCGGCGGCGCTAGGCATGGCGGTGGCCTCCAGGAACAAGGGCGAGAACGAAGGGCCGAACCGCAGGCGCCATGTCGCGGTGATCGGCGACGGTGCGATGAGCGCGGGCATGGCCTTCGAGGCGATGAACAACGCCGGGGTGACGCCAGACATCGATCTGCTCGTGGTGCTGAACGACAACGACATGTCGATTTCGCCGCCGGTGGGCGCACTGAACCGCCATCTGGCGCGCTTGATGTCGGGCCGCTTTTACGCGAAGGCGAGGGACGTCGGCCGTGCGGTGCTCGCCAAGGTGCCGCCGATGTTCGAGCTGGCGCGCAGGCTCGAGGAGCACGCCAAGGGCATGGTGGTGCCGGCCACGCTGTTCGAGGAGTTCGGTTTCAACTACGTCGGACCGATCGACGGGCACGACCTGGAATCCCTGATTCCGACGCTGCAGAACATGCGCGAGTTGCGCGGCCCCCAGTTCCTGCACGTCGTCACCAGGAAAGGCCACGGCTACAAGCTCGCCGAGGCCGATCCGATCCTCTACCACGGCCCGGGCAAGTTCGATCCGGCCGAAGGCATCCGCAAGCCGGCGACACCGCCCAGTCCGACGTACACCCAGGTGTTCTCCGACTGGATCTGCGACATGGCCGCGCTGGACGAGCGGCTGATCGCGATCACTCCTGCGATGCGCGAGGGATCCGGGCTGGTCGAGTTCGAAAAGCGCTACCCGAAGCGGTACTTCGACGTGGGCATCGCCGAGCAGCACGCGGTGACTTTCGCCGCGGGACTGGCCTGCGAGGGCATGAAGCCGGTGGTCGCGATCTACTCGACCTTCCTGCAGCGCGGCTACGACCAGCTGATCCACGACGTCGCGATCCAGAACCTCCCGGTGATGTTCGCGCTGGACCGGGCCGGGCTGGTGGGCGCCGACGGCGCCACGCACGCGGGAGCCTACGACTACGCCTTCTTGCGCTGCGTCCCGAACATGGTCGTGCTCGCACCGTCCGACGAGAACGAGTGCAGGCAGATGCTGTACACCGCCTTCCAGCACGACGGCCCGAGCGCGGTACGGTATCCGCGCGGAGCGGGCGTCGGCACAGAGGCAAAGAAGGACCTGACCGCGATCCCGCTGGGGCGCGGCGAAGTGCGTCGCGAAGGCAGGCGCGTGGCCATACTCGCCTTCGGCACCATGGTGGCGCCGAGCCTGGTCGCGGGCGAGGCGCTCGACGCGACCGTTGCGAACATGCGCTGGGTGAAGCCGCTCGACGCAGAACTGATCGCCGAACTCGCGCGCACCCATGCGGCGCTGGTGACGGTCGAGGAACACGCGGTGATGGGAGGCGCGGGCAGCGCCGTCGCCGAGTCTCTGGCGGCACAGGGGATCGTCGTGCCCCTGCTGCAGCTCGGGCTGCCGGATCGCTTCATCGATCATGGCGAGCAGAAGGAACTGCTGCGGGCCGAGGGACTGGACGCGGCGGGTGTCGAGCGTGCAGTGCTCGCGCGCTTCGGCGAGATCGTCGCCGGCGGGGCTCCTCGGCTCGTGTCGACGCGGTCGGCCAGCTAGCCCCGGCGGCAGCAGGGTTGGCGGGCAACGGGCATAATGCAGAGTTCAGTCAGCCCCGGAGTGCGAATGAACACCCGCGACCAGAATGCGCTGCTCGGCGGCGAGATCCCAGACGTCCAGGGAAGCGTCGACGCGCGCCAGCAGCCGATCCAGCAGGTGGGCGTGAAGGGGTTGCGCTATCCGATGCGCTGGCGCGGCGCCGACGCCAGCGAGCAGCCCGGCGTCGGCAGCTTCGGTCTGTACGTGGCACTGCCCGCCGACCAGAAGGGCACCCACATGTCGCGCTTCGTGGAGCTGCTCGAGCACTCGATTGCGCCGTCGCAGCCGGCGCTCGACGTCAAGGTGATCCGGGCGCTGCACCGGGACATGCTTCGCCGGCTCGAAGCGGCCCAGGGGCGCCTGGAGGTCTCGTTCACGCTGTTCCTGCGCAAGGCGGCGCCGGTCTCGCGCGTGGAGAGCCTGCTCGACTACGAGGTTTCGGTGTCGGTCGACGGCGGTCGTGACGACGCGACGCTGACGCTTTCGGTGGTGGTGCCGGTCAAGAGCCTGTGCCCCTGCAGCAAGGGCGTGGCGGACTACGGGGCCCACAACCAGCGCTCGCACCTCAGCCTGTCGGTGCGCTCGCACGAGCCGATCGCGGTGGAACAGCTGATCCGGATCGCCGAGGAAGAGGCGTCCTGCGAGGTCTACGGACTGCTCAAGCGGGTCGACGAGAAGTACGTGACCGAGCGCGCCTACGACAATCCGAAGTTCGTCGAGGACCTGGTGCGCGACGTTGCGGGCCGCCTGAAGACCGATGCCCGCGTCGAGTCGTTCACCGTGGAGGCCGAGAACTTCGAGTCGATCCACAACCACTCGGCATACGCGCGGATCGACCACGCAGCCTGATCCGGCCAGGCGCGGCGAGGCCGCAGCGGGTCTCGCGCGCGCAATCGGCGCGTAATCGATCAGTCCCTGAAGTTCTGATAGGCAAGCGGCACGTCGGCGATCTCCTGCTTGAGCAGGGCGATCACCGACTGCAGGTCGTCACGTTTCGTGCCGTTGACGCGCACGGTGTCGCCCTGGATGCTTGCCTGCACCTTGATCTTGCTGTCCTTGACCAGTCGCACGAGCTTCTTGGCCAGATCGCCGGACACCCCGTGGCGCACCGTGACCACCTGTTTCATCTTGTCGCCGCCGATCTTCTGCGGGTCGCCGTATTCGAGGAAGCGCACGTCGACCCCGCGTTTGGCGAACTTCCCCAGCAGCACGTCGCGCACCTGGCCGAGCTTGAATTCGTCGTCGGCGAAGACGGTGAGTTCGCGCTCCTTCTGCTCGATGCGGGCGTCCGACCCCTTGAAGTCGAACCGGTTGCCGATCTCCTTGTTGGTCTGGTCGATCGCGTTGCGCACCTCGACCAGGTTGGCTTCGCAGACGACGTCGAACGATGGCATGGTGGACCTCCGTCAGTAGAACTTGCGTTCGAAGAACATCGCGCGACCCATTGCCGGGTCGAGCGCATAGGGCTCGTAGCCGGCCTTCAGGTAGGCCGCGATCGCCGAGGCATTGCCTTCGAGCACCTCCAGCGTGATTTTGCAGCATCCGCGCGCGCGCGCTTCCGCTTCGACGGCGGCGAGCAGCGCGCGGCCCACCCCCCGGCGCTGGAACCGCGGCGACACCGCGATGTCGTGGATGTTCAGCAGCGGTTGCGCGCGAAAGGTCGACACGCCTTCGAAGCAGTTGACCACGCCGGCGGGTTCGCCGTCGACGAAGGCGAGCCAGCCGACGTAGTACGGACGCTCGGCGAGCACCGCGGGCAGCCGGTTCCGGACCTCGGCGTCCAGGCCGTAGCCTCGGCCGGTCGGGCCGGCGGCATATTCGTCGAGAAGCGCGAGCAGGGCGGCTATCTGAGCGGCGTCGGCGAGGTCGATTCGTCGGATGATCGGGGGTGCCATGGGCGATCGGACTCCTGGCGGGGATTGCCCGCTGCGCGTGTCGGTCAGAGCGAGTGCAGGGTGGACATGGTACGCGGCGGCGGTCAGCCGGAACGGGTCTCCAGCGCCTCCCAGCGTTCCAGGCACTCGAGGAGTTCGGACTCGATCGCGGCGAACCGCTCGTTCAGCGCCTTCAGATCGGTGCCGGCGTCGCTGTAGGTCCGCGGGTCCGCGAGGCGGGCGCCGAGCGACTTCTGCTCGACTTCCAGCGCGGCGATCCGCGCGGGCAGCGCATCGAGCTCGCGCTGCTCCTT
>JAHEDO010000070.1 GCA_024641185.1 Burkholderiaceae bacterium
CGGCCACCAGCTTTCGGGCGGCGCGGCGCTTACGACCACACGGCGCCGCTCACGACCGCACTGCGCTGCCGCCCCCCGGCATTTCATTGGTGCCCGCGTCGGTCCAGGTCGGAACCCGCCCGATGCGCACCGCCTCTTCCCACGGGAAGTTCAGCTCGACCTTGATCCCATTGATCGGCTCGCGGATGAACAGCTGCAGCAGCCGCGCCTCCTGCGCCTTGCGTTCGCTGAATTCGACGCCGTTGCGGGTGAGCCGTTCGATGAACTCCTCGATACCGTCGCAGTTCAGACAGAAGTGATCGATTCGACCCGACCCGAAGGCGCCGGCCGCAGCGACGTCGGCCTGCGCGCGGTCGCCCGGCGCGCTCAGGTACGCGTCCTGATGCGCTGAGTGGCGCGCCTTGCCGATGTGGATCACGTCCCGTTCGCCGATATAGAGCCAGTGCACCGGGAACCCGAAGTCGGGGTGATACCCCTCGCGAAACCCCAGGTTCTCGCAGAACCAGTCGCGCGTGCCTTCGGGGTCGTGGGTCAGGATGAGCACGTGCTCGAGAAATCGCAGCCCCATGTGGTCCTCCACAGTTCGATGTTCGACGCGTGCATGCCCGACCGCGGTCGGCCGCGAATCGGATCGATTACCAGAATCGCGTGGCCGGTAATGGTGAGGCCGACATCGTCGGCGTAGCGGTCCACGACGTCACTCGCCATCGCCGGACCCACTAGCCATCACGGGACCCACTCGCCATCGCCGGACCGCCCGGCGCCGTCACGCCACGGCGGCCAGTGCCTTGCGCGCCGCGGCGATCGTCGCGTCGATGTCCTCGTCCGAGTGCGCCGACGAGAAGAAGAACGCCTCGACCGGCGAAGGCGGCAGATAGATTCCGTCGTCCAGCATCAGATGATAGAAGCGCTTGAAGCGCTCGACGTCCTGGGTCTGCACCTGCGCGAAGCTGGCCGGCGGCGTCGCCATCATGTACATGCCGGCCATGCCGCCCGCGCTCTGCGCGCAGAACGGCACACCTGCGCGCCTGGCCGCATCGTTGAGCCCCGCCACCAGCCGCGCGCAGCGATCGGACAGCGTGTCGAAGAAACCCGGCTTCTGGATCAGATCGAGCGTGGCCAGCCCCGCGGCCATCGCGATCGGATTGCCCGACAGCGTGCCCGCCTGGTACACCGGCCCGAGCGGCGCCATCATCTCCATCACCTTCGCGGGCCCGCCGAACGCACCGACCGGCATGCCGCCACCGATCACCTTGCCGAAGGCCGACAGATCCGGCGTGACGCCGATGATCTCCTGCGCACCGCCCAGCGCGACGCGAAAACCGGTCATGACCTCGTCGAAGATCAGCAGCGCGCCGTGTTCGGTGCACAGCTTGCGCAACCCCTCGTGAAAGCCCGGTGCCGGCCTGATCAGGTTCATGTTTCCCGCGATCGGCTCGACCATCACGCAGGCGATGTCCTTCGGGTACTCGCGAAAGAACGCATCGACGCTGGGCAGATCGTTGAATTGCGCGACCAGCGTGTGCCTGGCGAGATCCTCGGGCACGCCGGCGGAGCTCGGCGTGCCGAACGCGAGCGCGCCGGAACCCGCCTTCACCAGCAGACTGTCGGCGGTGCCGTGATAGCAGCCCTCGAACTTGACGATCTTCGTGCGCCCGGTGAAACCCCGCGCGAGCCGCAGCGCGGACATCGCCGCCTCGGTGCCGGAACTGGTGAAGCGCACGCGCTCGACCTGCGGAAACAGCGCGCAGATGCGCTCGGCGAGCTCCGACTCCATCACGTTGGGCGCGCCGTAGGACAGGCCGCGATCGGCCGCGTCCTTGACCGCCTTGACGACGTGAGGATGCGTCTGTCCGACGATCATCGGCCCCCAGGAGCCGAGGTAGTCGATGTAGCGCTTGCCCTCGACGTCCCACATGTATGCGCCCTCGGCGCGTGCGATGAAGCGAGGCGTGCCTCCGACGGCGCGAAACGCGCGCACCGCGGAGTTGACGCCGCCCACGAGCACCTTGCGGGCCCGTTCGAATTCGGATGCGTTGGTCGACATGTCGGCAAGGGTTCAGGATGAAGGCGCCCAAGTCTATCAGGCGCCTGCCCGCGGGCCGCGGGCGGCTTGCCCGCGTGGTGCGTATCCATTACCTTGCCCGGATGAACTCGATCATCGGTTCGGGCGAGCCTACCTGCGACGACGTGCTCGCGGCCCGCGAGCAGCTGCGCGGCCAGGTGCTCGACACGCCGTTCCTGCATTCGAAGACGCTGTCGGCGATCGCCGGCTGTGAACTGCACCTGAAGTTCGAGAACCTGCAGTTCACCGCATCGTTCAAGGAGCGCGGCGCGCTGAACAAGCTGAGCTCGCTGTCGCAGGAGGAACGCGGGCGCGGCGTCATCGCGGTGTCGGCCGGAAACCACGCGCAAGGTGTCGCCTATCACGCGACGCGGCTCGGCATCCCGGCGACGATCGTGATGCCGAAGTTCGCGCCCTTCGTGAAGATCGACAACACGGAGCGCCTGGGCGCCGAGGTGGTGCTCGCAGGCGAGACGTTCGGCGAGGCGCGCGCGCGCATGCTCGCGCTGGCCGCCGAGCGCGGCCAGACGATCGTGCATCCGTACGACGACCCGCTGATCATCGCCGGGCAGGGAACGCTCGCGCTGGAGATGCTCGAAGCCGAGCCTGCGCTCGACCACCTGGTGGTCCCGATCGGGGGCGGCGGCCTGATCGGGGGCATCGCGATGATGGCGCGCCACATGAAACCCGGCATCGGCGTCACCGGCGTTCAGGCGGAGCGCTTTCCCGCCGCCTGGTGCGAGTTCTACCGCAAGCCCCCCGGCGAACAGGCGGGCATGTCGACCATCGCCGAAGGCATCGCGGTGGAGAACCCCGGCAGGCTCACGATGCCGCTGATCCAGCGGCACGTCGACGCAATCACGCTGGTCACCGAGGCGCAGATCGAACACGCGATCGTCCTGCTGCTCGAGATCGAGAAGACGGTCGTCGAGGGTGCGGCCGCCGCGGGGCTCGCGGCAGTCCTCAAGGAGGCGGAACGCTACGCGGGCAAGCACGTCGGGCTGGTGCTGTGCGGAGGCAACATCGATTCACTGACGCTTGCCGACGCGATCACGCGCCACCTTGTACGCAACCGCAGGCTGGCGCGGCTGCTGATCACCACGCGCGACGTGCCGGGGTCGCTCGCGCGCATCGCGACGATTCTCGGCGACCAGGGGGCGAACATCGAAGAGGTCACGCACCAGCGCGCGTTCGCGGGACTCCCGGTGCGCTACGTCCGGATCGACGTGGTGATCAGCACGCGCGGCGAAGCGCACCTGGCGAAGGCGATGGCGGCGCTTCGCGAAGCGGGGTTCAGCTGCGACACGGCAGGCGGGGCTTGATCAGGGCCGCTCGGGCAGGGGCGCGCTAAGGCAGCGCCTCCATCGGTCGACCGGCCGGCTACGCGGCGGGTTCCGCCGGGGTCGGTTCATCCGCTGCCTGCTGCTGCTGCGGCGGCGGCTCCTCAGGAGCCGGTTCCTGCTGCGCGCCGGTCTTGCGCAGCCGTTTCTCTTCGGCCTTCTGTTTCTTGGCAATGTCTCTCTGACGCTTGGCGAACGCGTAGTTGGGTTTGGCCATCGGCAATCCTCCTGTTTGGACCTGAAATGCAGGCACACTGCCGGATTATCCACCTCTTGGGGCGGATTCCTTACCGCGACGTGCGAATCGGCGGGATAGTACGCGCGATTCGCACGGCGCCGGGACCGAGGTAACGCATGCTCGACATCGCCGCTGCCGGCCTCGTCATCACCGCGCTGCTCGCCTATCTGAACCACCGATTCGTCAGGATGCCGGCGGCGATCGGCGTCATGGCGACCGCACTGGCGTTTTCCCTGCTGCTCATCGGGCTGGACGCGTTGGGCGTGGCGCAGGGCCTGCGCCGATACGAAGAGTCGCTGGTGCGCTCGATCGACTTCTCGGAAGTGCTGATGCAGGGGATGCTGTCGATGCTGCTCTTCGCAGGGGCGATGCACGTCGATCTGAGCGAATTGCGGACCTACCGGTGGCCGGTCGCGGCGCTCGCCCTGCTGGGCACGCTGCTGTCGACCGTTGCGGTGGGCTTCGGGATGTGGATGATGCTGCCGCTCGCGGGCCAGCGGCGTCACGCCGTCGCCGGGCCACGCCCTCGAGCTACTCGCGCACGAAGCGGGCGGCGGATTGCTGTTCGGCCTGGCGCTCGGGTACCTGACGTTCCGGCTGCTCAAGAGCGTGGACAGCTACCAGGTCGAGGTGCTGCTGACGCTGGCCGCCGTCACCGGCGGGTATGCGCTGGCCAGCAGGCTGCACGTCTCGGGGCCGCTGGCCATGGTGGTCGCGGGCCTGATCATCGGCAACCACGGCCGCGCGCTCGCGATGTCCGACACCACGCGCCGGTATCTGGACATGTTCTGGGAACTGGTCGACGAGATCCTGAACGCGGTGCTGTTCGTGCTGATCGGCATGGAGGTGCTGCTCGTCGTGTTCTCGATCCTCGTGCAGGGGCTGTCCATCGGACGCGTCACCCGTGACGCGATCAGGCGCGCGTGAACCCGGCGCGTCGATCGCGGCGCCAGAGCGTCCGATGCCGGTCCGGTGCGCCGACGCCGATCCGGTGCGCCGACGCCGCTCCGGTGCGCCGAGGGGCTGCCACGGCCCCCCGCGTGCGGGTTCAGCGGCTGGTCGGCGGAGCGATCACGCGCCCGTCTTTCTTGGCCTTCTTGGCGGCCTTCTTTTCCTTCGGGTTCATCGCGGGCGCCTTCTTCGTTTCCTTGTTGCTCTGTCGTATCTTGCCCATGACCGTGCTCCCTGGTTGCACCGGCGAATGCGCGGCGCTTGACGAGTATAGGCCGATGCCGTGGGGGCGACCGGATGCCCCGCTTCGGGTATCGCCGGCGCCTTCGATCCGGGGACGGATCGCGGCCCGATCGATCGGCTTTCAGGGTTTGTCCCGCACCGCGCCTTCGAGCAAGTCCTTCAGCCCCAGCAGATGCTGCAGCGCCTCGACGCGCTGCCCCTGATGCAGCGCGATTTCGTCGTGCAGCTGCCTGAGCGACATGTCCTGGCGCACATGCGCAGGCGGGACGCGCGGTAGCATCGAGCGCTGGATGTAGCGTTGCACGGCGACCTCGACCTTCGCGCGATCCGCCGCTTCCAGTCCGGCGAAGACGCCCTGGTTGATGCGGCACTGCAGATATTGCGAAGGCGGCATCGCCTGCTCGTTGACCGGGACGCTGGCGATCTCGCGCGATCCGTCCCGCGCTGTCGCGGTCACCACCAGAAGATCCGGCGTCACACCGGGTGCGATCGCAGTGGTCCCGTCCGAGACAACCTCGAAGGTCACCGTCCGGTCACGTGGAGCGCTTCCCCCCGTCAGGTCGAGAATGCGCTGATAGCTCGAGACCTGCGCGGTCCACCAGTTCACCGCGTCGGCAGCGAACCGGTCGGTGACCGACTCGCCTGCGACGGCCTGCGCCGCCTGCCCGACCCTGGCCTCCTGCTGCTGCACCTGGTAGGCGATGATCGGCGTCACCTTCCAGATGCCGATCAGCGCGACCGCGAACGTGCCCATGGTGGCCGCCGCCTGCAGCGCGGCGGAGACCAGAAGCCAGCGGTCCTTCGTGCCCAAGTCTTTCCACGGCATGATTACCCATGCTACGCATCACGACGCGGCGCCGCGTTGACAGGCGTCAATCGGGACTGTCCACCACCCCCCGCGCGAGCAGCGCCTGCACGCGCTCGCCGCTGTAGCCCAGCACATCGACCAGCACTTCGCGAGTGTTCTGCCCGATGCGGTACGGTGCGGGCCCGGCAGGCGCGATCGCCGCGCCGTCGAGGTGAAACGGGGTCGCGGTCACGCGTGCGCTTCCGCGCACAGGATGCGCGATCGACGGGAACGCCTGGCGCTGCGCCATGTGCGGGTGGGCGACCAGTTCCTCGGGCGTGAGCATCGGCACGCCGGGAATCCGCGCCGACGCCAGCGTCGCGACCGCGTCGTCGACGCTCGCGAAACTCTCCAGCCACTGTCCCAGGATCTCCCTGAGCACGGACCAGTTGTCGCGGCGCGCCGCCGGCGTGGCGAAGCGCGCGTCGTCCGCGAGGTCGGGGCGTCCCATCAGCGCGGCGAGCCGCGGCCACATCTGCGCCGCGCCGCCCACCTGCATCGCCACGTGCCGATCGCCGATCGGGTGCACGACCATGCCGGGGCGCGGGCGCCGCATGATCGCGCCGCCGTTCAGCAGCACCGGGAAGTTCACGTCGTCCGCAGCGACCAGGCATTCGAGCATCGACAGGTCGATGTAGGCACCACGACCGCTTCGCGCGCGGCGCAGCAGCGCCGCGCAGATCGCGCCGAACGCCTGCCCTCCGGCCAGAACGTCGGCCGCCTGCAGGTTCGACGCTCGAGGCACCGCGGTGCCCGCGCACTCCAGATCCATCATTCCCGATATCGCGTTGATCAGGTGCGCGTAGGCCTGCATCGAACTCAGCGGGCCGGTCTGGCCGAAGCCGGAGATCGAGCAGTAGACCAGGTCGGGACGGACCGCGCGCAGGCTGTCGTAGTCGAGCCGGTGGCGCACCATGACACCTGGCGCGAAGTTTTCCACCACCACATCGGCACGGCGCGCCAGGTCGAGCACTACCTCGCGGGAATCCGGATTGGCGAGATCGATCGCGACGCTGTGCTTGCCGGCGTTCAGGCGCGCGAAATACGCGCTCTGGTCGCTGCGCTGCGGATCGAGCTGCAGTCCGGTGTAGCGGACCTCGTCGCCCTCGCCCGGGCGCTCGATCTTGATGACCCGGGCGCCGAGGTCGGCGAGCAGGCGCGTGCAATACGGACCGGAGAGCACGCGAGTGAAGTCCAGCACGGTGAGCCCGGCGAGCAGCGGCTCGTCGGGTTCGTCCTTGCGGTGCGACGTGCCATGTTCCTGTTGCGGTGCGACGGCCAACGTTCTCTCCTCGTGTTTCCTGCGCGACAACCCGATGCGCGCCGCAGGAGATGTCTCGCCCTTTTCGATCCGCGCAGCGCTCGGCTTTTCGTTCCCGATCCTGCCTCGTCCGCAATCGACGAACCTTTGCGTCGAGCCCGACTGCCGAGGCCCCTAGATTCTAGGGCCCGGCGGGCGTTTCGCTAAGACGCGCGGACGCGTCACCGTCGACCAGAGCATCGCGCAGCCTGCCAGTGCCCAGACGATCACCGCGCCGGACGGCAGGTCGAACAACGCGGACAGCCCGAGGCCGAGCGCATAACCGAGCGCGCCGACGGCGTACGCGATCATGAATCGGCGCGGCCCCCGATCCTCGCGAGTGGCTAGCGCGGGAATGATGAGACTCGAGAACACGAGGTACACACCGACGAGTTGCACCGACGCGGTGACCGCGATCGCGAACGCCCCGTAGAAGCCGAAGCGGCCGAGCCGCCGCACCCAGCCCAGCCGCATCGCGATCAGCAGCAGTGCGGAAACGCCCGCGAGCCAAAGCAGCTGGGTCGCCCCGACCCAGAGGATCTGCCCGACCAGCAGATTCTTCAGGTGCTCGCCGCCGTGGGGATTGCCGGCCAGCAGAAGGATGCCGGCGCAGGCCGCCAGGATGAACATCACGCCGATCAGCGCCTCCTGCTGCTGCGGCGCGCGCCGCTCGGTCCAGGTCAGCAGCAGCGCGCCGAGCAGGGCCGCGCATACCGCCGAGGCCTGCACCGCGACGCCGCCTTCGGCCATGCCCATCGCATCGGCCGCGATCACCCCGAGGCCCGCAATCTGCGCGATCGCCAGGTCGATGAATACGATGCCTCGGTCCAGCACCTGAGCGCCGAGGGGAACGTGAGTCGCGAGCACCAGCAGTCCCGCGATCATCGCCGGGCCGAGAATGCCCCAGTCGAGCGCGCTCCAGTTCATCGGCCGGCCTCCGCTGCGAGCAGGCGGGCGAGCGTATCGTCGAACAGTCCGAACAGGTCCTTCGCGCCGTCGGTGCCGCCGACGGTGAAAGGCACCCGGACCGCCGGGATGCCCGCGTTCCTGCTCAGCCACTCGGACGGTCGCGGATCCTGGTAAGCCGCGAACACGACCATTCGCGCCGGCGAGGCCTTGAGCGCGGACAGCACCTCCTGCAGGTGCGACGGGGTCGGTTCGACACCGGGCTTGGGCTCGAGGACGGCGACTTCCTTGAGCCCGAGCCAGTCGTAGAGGTACACGAACGCCTTGTGCTGGGAGACGACCGACTGGCCCTTCAGCGACGCACCCTGCGCGGTCCAGCGGGCGATCGCCTGTTGCCAGCGCTTTTCGAAGTCGGCCTGAAGGCGTGCGTACTCGCTCGCGTGCTGCGGGTCGACCTGCTGCAGCCGCGCGCCGAGCGCCGCGGCCACTCGCGCAATGTTGCGCGGATCGGTCTGGATGTGCGGATTGCCGGCCGCGTGGACGTCGCCTTGCGAGCGGTCGAGCCGGGTCGGCACGTCGAGCTTGCGCACGAAGTCCGCGGCCGAGAAGTTGCCGGGCTGGCCAGGCTGCACCTTCTCGTTGCCGGATTGCTGCAGCAGCACCGGCAGCCACCCCACCTCGAGCTCGGCGCCGGTGCACACGACCAGGTCGGCATTGCGGGTGCGTGCGATCAGGCTCGGCTTGGCCTGGATCTGGTGCGGGTCCTGCCGTGCGTTCGTGGCGATCGACACGTCGACCAGGTCGCCGCCGAGCTCGCGCGCCAGCGCACCCCACTCCGGCTCACAGGCAAGGACGCGCAGCGTGGCGTGCGCCGGCGACGCGAGCAGCGCCAGCGACGTCACGAGGGTTGAAAGGAGAAATCTGCGAAAGGTCATCGAGCGCTCCTTGGCGCGAGTTCGGGTCAGTAAGCGTGAGCGCCGTGGGCGCCCAGGCTCATCTGGTACTGAAGAAAGAGCTGGTTGTCGACGACGCCTTCGCGCGAGCGGTCCTGCGCGAACTGCAACCGCAGGCGCGAAAACTCGCTCGGATTGAAGTCGAACATCAGCGTGCTCTTGCGCGGCCGGTAGCCGGTGTCGGCGAGCGACGCGGCGTTGGATCCGTAGTCCGGCGACCCGGGGTCGATCTGCTCGGTACGCAGGCCGACCCGCCAGCGCGGCATGAACTGGTAGACGCCCTGCAGGTACCAGCCCGACTGGACCGCGCGGTACGCGCCCGGGCTGTTCGCGCCGTCGACGTCGTAGACGAGGCTGCCGTCGCGCGTGCTGCGCAGATACTCCCCCTGCAGCTTGAAGTTGGTGCGCGTCGCGTTGCCGTTCGGCGCCCACTTCCAGATCGCGTCGGCCACCAGCACCTGCGTGGTGCCGGTGAACGCGTTCACCACCCCGACGCCCTGAGCGTTCATCGCGTCGAGGCTCTGGTCGGTGGCTTTCGCGTTCAGCACCGAAAGACCGGCGCGCCAGTTGCTGCTCTCGCCGATGTCGCCCCCGGTGTGGGCGGTCAGCGCCGTCATTCCGGCGCCGTTGCGCCCGGTGTCGCTGCCGGGGAAGCTGCGGCCGCGGCCGAGTTCGGCGCCGATCTCGACGTACTGGTCGATCGGCGCGATCCAGGTCATCTGAACGCCGTCGTCACCGTACTGCGTACCGAGAAACGCCTGGTAGGCCAGCGGGTTGTCGACGAAGTCCCAGGTATGTCTGTGTTGCGGGTTCAGGTAGCCGAGCCCCGAATAGAAGCGCCCGGCCTTCAGCGAGAAGCCGTTTCCGAACGACGTGGTCCGGACGAACGCTTCCTCGACCGACACCGTGTTGTCGGCATTCAACGAGATGTTGGCCGCGCCGCGCAGCCAGGGATCGATGCTCGCCGCCAGCGCGAGTTCGGACTCCGCGAGACTGAACCCGCGTGTGCCCGGCCCGACCTCGGCGCCGGGCGGCAACTGGATGCCGGTGATCGCGTAATTGGCCGGGTCCTGCGATGTCCGCGTGTACAGGCCGGAGAGAATCAGCGCGATCGACGGATTGAAGGCGTTGACGCCGGCCGCGGAACGCTGCGGCTGTGCGGCGGAAGACGGTGTGCCGGCCGCCGGCGCCTGGACAACCGTCGGCGGCTCGTTGCCCGCCGGTGCCGCGCCGGCTACTGGCACTGCGCCGGCTGCCGGGGCTGCCCCGGCCGCTGCCGTTGCGGCGGACCCTGATGCGGCCACAGCCGCCTCGGCGGCGTTCAGGCGTCGCTCGAGCGCCTGCAGGCGCGCCTCGTACTGCGCGCGCATCGTATCGATCTCCTTGCGCAGCGCTTTGATGTCGGATGATTCGTCCGCGTGGACGCCCAGCGGCAGCGCCAGTGCGAGCGCGAGGCTCGCCGGCAACAGCTTGTGCATGATTCCTTGCTCCGGGAAGAGGGTCGCATTCCGCCCGCGCACGCACGGCGCACGGCGCACGGCGGGCGGGGCCGCGTTACCGTCAGCGGGCGAAGAGCGGTGGCGCGCGGCTCAGATAGACCGGTGCAGTCGGCGCCCCCCAGCGGACATAGGGCAGGACCGGCGACGCCTTGCCGCGCAGCTCGACGTGCGGCAGCGGCTGCTGCGCGCCGGTGAGCGCACCGCCGCTCACCGCGGCCGCGCTCAGGCACAGTGCGCAACTCGCGTCCTGCGGGGCCTGCTGGCCGCCGTCGGTGCCCGCGACCGGGGCGACATGCGACAGTGTGTGAGCCGCCGCCAGCACCTGGGCGGCCGGGAGCAGCAGCGCGAGCCAGAGCAGCCACGCGAAGCGGCTGGGGGAAACGGCACGCAATGGGGTCGTTTGCATGGCAGTTCGCGTATTTTAGCGGGTTCGCGCCGCGCGCCGCGCGCAGCGCCGATTGCGTCGGGCGGGCATTGCATTGAGAATCACAGCGCTCGACCATCACCAGCCACCCGGAGAACCCGACGATGCCGAAAGTGACCTACATCGAATACAACGACGCCGCGCACGAGGTCGACGTACCGATCGGGCGCTCGGTGATGCAGGGAGCGGTCGAGAACGGCGTGCCCGGCATCGACGCCGACTGCGGCGGCGCCTGCGCCTGCGCCACCTGCCACGTGTACGTCGCGCCCGACTGGCTCGCCAGGGTGGGCTCACGCGGCGAGCGCGAGGAGGAGATGCTCGGATTCGCCGCCGAAACCCAGCCCAATTCCCGGCTGGCCTGCCAGATCAAGATGACCGCCGAGCTCGAGGGCCTGGTGGTCCGGATGCCGGAAGGCCAGCATTGAACACCATCTGCATCGATCACCGGAGGACCCGATGAACGCGATTTCACTCCAGGAAGCCCGCGCCCAGGCCGCGGCGATGCCGCTCGAACAGATCGACCTGTCCGAACCGGAACTGTTCCGCTCCGATACCGTGTGGCCGTATTTCGAGCGACTGCGGCGAGAGGCCCCGATCCACTACCGCAAGGACGGCAGGCAGGGTTCGTTCTGGTCGATCACGAAGTACAACGACATCATGGCGGTCGACACCAACCACGCGGTGTTCTCGTCGGAGTCCAGCCTGGGCGGGATCACGATGGCCGACGCGCCGCCGCAGATGCGCCGCCCGATGTTCATCGCGATGGATCCGCCCAAGCACGACGAGCAGCGCAAGGCGGTGAGCCCGATCGTGGCGCCCGGCAACCTGGCCAAGCTGGAGTCGCTGATCCGCTCGCGCGCCGTCGCGATCCTGGACAGCCTGCCGCGCGGCGAGACCTTCAACTGGGTCGACAAGGTGTCGATCGAGCTGACCACGCAGATGCTGGCCACGCTCTTCGACTTCCCGTTCGAGGACCGGCGCCTGCTGACCTACTGGTCCGACGTCGCGACGACGATCCCGACGCCCGACCAGGTCGGCGGCTGGGAAAAGCGCGACGCCGAGCTGCGCAAGTGCCTCGAGTACTTCACGCGCCTGTGGAACGAACGCGTCAACGCCGAGCCGGCCAACGATCTGGTCTCGATGCTGGCCCACTCACCTGCCACCCGCAACATGTCCCCGATGGAGTACCTCGGCAACCTGGTGCTGCTGATCGTCGGTGGAAACGACACGACGCGCAACTCGATCACCGGTGGCCTGCTGTTCATGAGCCAGAACCCGGATCAGTACCGGAAGATGCGCGAGAACCCGAAGCTGATTCCGAGCGCGGTGTCGGAGATCATCCGCTATCAGACGCCGCTCGCGCACATGCGCCGCACCGCGATCGCGGACATCGAGCTCGGGGGCAAGCAGATCCGCAAGGGTGACAAGGTGGTGATGTGGTACCTCTCGGGCAACCGGGACGACGAGGTGATCGAGAATCCCGACCGGTTCATCGTCGATCGCGCGCGGCCGCGCCAGCATCTGTCCTTCGGCTTCGGCATCCACCGCTGCGTCGGCAACCGCCTGGCGGAGATGCAGTTGCAGATCCTGTGGGAGGAGATCCTGAATCGGATCCCGCAGATCGAGGTGGTGGGCGAGCCGGAACGCGTCGCGTCGTGCTTCGTGCACGGCTTCTCGTCGCTGCCGGTCCGGATCCCGTCGTGACGACCGCGCGAGCGGCGTACCCCCGCCGCCGCGCGGGTGGAAGGGGCTCGCGTGATTGAATCGGACTACGCCGCCCCCATCAGCATCGCCGAGGCGATGGCGGCGCTCGAGGCGGCGCGCGGCAGCGTGCGCGTGCTTGCCGGCGGCACCGACCTGCTGGTCCAGATGCGTTCGGGTCGACTGCGGCCCGACCTGATCGTCGACCTCAAGCGGATCCCGGAACTGATCGGAATCCGCATCGAGGACGGTGGTTTCCTGATCGGCGCAGCGACGCCTTGCGCGATGCTCGGCGAGCACGCGGGGCTCGCGCGAGCCTGGCCCGGCGTCGTCGAAGCGGCGACGCTGATCGGGTCGACGCAGATCCAGGGCCGCGCGAGTCTCGGCGGAAATCTGTGCAACGCATCGCCCGCGGCCGACAGCGTGCCGGCCCTGGTCGCTGCGGGCGCAAGCTGCGTGATCGAAGGTCCTTCGGGACGGCGAGAGGCGCCGGTCGAGACCCTGCAGGCGCAACCGGGGCGCAACACCCTGGCGCGCAGCGAGATCGTGGTGGCGATCCGGCTGCCGGCACCGCCGGCCCGCTCGGGCGACGCCTACCTGCGGCTGATTCCGCGCACCGAGATGGACATCGCAGTCGTCGGCGCCGGGGTGAGCCTGAGCGTCGATGCACAGGGCGTCGTGACCGGCGCCCGCGTCGCGCTCGGGGCGGTGGCCCCGACGACGCTGCGCGTCGACGCCGCGGCCGCGACG
>JAHEDO010000071.1 GCA_024641185.1 Burkholderiaceae bacterium
CCCGATCGACTCGAAGGTGCGCCGCCCCATCACCAGCGCGTGACCGACGGTGGTCGCCTTGAAGTGGGCGAGGTCCTCGGGCAGCCGCCAGGGAAGCGTGTTGTCGCGTCCGATCACACCGTTGCGCGCGCGTGCGACGACGATCGTGACGAGCGGTCGGTTCGCCGGGTTCGCCCCGGGGTCGCTTCGCGGTCCGTCGGCCTCCGGGGTCGCATCCCCGGGCGTGGCGCGGGGCCCCTCTTGCGCCCTGCCGCTCACACCGCCACCGGCGCCTTGATGTGCGGATGGCTCTGGTAGCCGTGGATCGCGAAGTCTTCGTATCGGTAGTCGAAGATCGATGACGGGCGACCCTTGATCTCGAGCCTGGGCAGCGGGAAGGCCTCGCGCGAGAGTTGCTCGCGGGCCTGGTCGAGGTGGTTCAGGTAGAGGTGGCAGTCGCCGCCGGTCCAGATGAAGTCTCCGAGCGCCAGGTCGCACTGCTGCGCGACCATGTGCGTCAGCAGGGCATAGGACGCGATGTTGAACGGAACGCCGAGAAAGATGTCGGCGCTGCGCTGGTACATCTGGCACGACAGGCGGCCCCCGGCGACGTAGAACTGGAAGAACGCGTGACAGGGCGCCAGCGCCATTCGCGGCAGGTCGGCGACGTTCCACGCGGACACGATCAGCCGGCGCGAGTCCGGATCCTTGCGGATGCGTTCGATGACGTCGCTGATCTGATCGACCTCGCCGCCGTCGCGGGTCGGCCAGTGCCGCCACTGGTAGCCGTAGACCGGTCCGAGTTCTCCGCGCTCGTCGGCCCACTCGTCCCAGATCGAGACGCCGTTCTCGCGCAGGTAGGCGACGTTGGTCGAGCCCTGCAGGAACCACAGCAGCTCGTGGACGATCGAGCGCAGGTGGAGCTTCTTGGTGGTGACCAGCGGAAATCCCTGGTCGAGGTCGAATCGCATCTGCCAGCCGAACACCGAGCGCGTTCCGGTGCCGGTGCGATCCGCCTTCTCGGCACCGCGCTCCAGCGCGTGCCGCATCAGTTCGAGGTATTGACGCATTCGCGGATTTTAACCGGGCGGCCCGCGGCCGCGCTGTCGCTTCCGGGCCGCACCCATGGCGCCGCGCAGCTGCGCCGACAGCCCCGCGCGTTGGTCAGCCCGCGCGGCGCGCGCCGATCCCTTCCAGGCAGGCGGACACCATCTGATCGACGATCTCCTGATCCGTCATCGAGCCTGTCGCCTTCAGGAAGTCCAGCGTCGGGTCGCAGGAGCGCGCGTAGAGGGTGTAGAGGATGAACTCGTCACGCAGGTCGCCGCGCAGCGTCGCGTCGGATTTGGCCTGCTGGATCAGTGTTCCGACCGATTCGGACAGCGCCATCAGTTCGTCCATGTACGCGCGATGGGCGAGCAGCGAGTCGCGCAGTGCCTGGCTCGCGGACGGGAGGTGCGGCACCCCGCCTGCCAGGCGTTCGGCGAGTGTCCAGCGCAGCAGCGCCTCGAGGCGCTCGATCGCGGACAGGCCTTCGGGAAGGCCGACGAGGATCGCACGGGTGCGCTGCAGCAGCCGGACCATGACCGCTGCCGCCAGTGCCTCCTTGGAGTCGAAGTGCCGGTAAAGGCTTCCCTTGGCGATGCCGACCTCGGCCGCGATGTCGTCCATCGACATCATTTCGTAGCCCTTGCTGCCGAGGAGCCGGTTCGTGGCTTCGACAATGGCTTCCTCGCGGATGCTGAACTGGGCCTCGCGAAAAGACTTGCGGGCCACGGGTGCGATGACGGCGGACAAGATCAGATCCTCCGGGCGGAGCGTCCGTCACGGGCATCGGCCGAGTGCGGCGCCCCGGAAGAGACTGTTCGGTTCATTAGGTGACTCATCGGTCAGATTATATCGGACCCGGCCAATCAACGCATCTTCTTTCGGTGCCGCCCGGAGCGAATCGAACACGCGTCCAGGGTCGATGTGCGCGATCGGCAGCCGCTGCGGGCTGCGCTGCCGATTGATGGGAGCGCGACGCCGGCTGGCGCTAGTCGTCCTGCTTTTGCAGGACTGTCGGCGCGGCCGGGTTCTGCGCGGCCTCCTGGCCCGGCGAGTCCGGGGCCGCGCCCGGCTGCCCTGGACTCACTGGCATGGCGGTGGGCAGGGGCGGCTGCGGCGCAGGGCCTGGGACGATTCCCGGCGGGGGCGGCGAACCGGCGGCAAAGGACGGTGCACGGGGCATCACGGGAACGATGCCCGCGCCGGAGGATCCGCCCGGGGCCGACGACGCGCCTCGATTGCGCGAAGCACCGACGCCCGGCGCGGCAGCGCCCGCCCGCGCGGGCTGGTTCGATCCGCTGGTCAGCACCTCGAGCGACGCGGCGCTCGGCGCGGGCAGCTCGACCAGTCGACCGTTGTTCGCGATGACCACGCGGTCACCCTCGACCGCCGAGAGCCGCTGCGAGGAAGTCAGCACTTCGCCGACCGCGAAGGCTCGCGGCGGCTTTCCATCGATGCCGAGGATCGCACTGCCCCGGCGTCCGGCGGCGACGATCCCGACGACCTCGATGTTGGCGAGCTGCGTCACGGCCACCTGTTCGCTGAGTCCGAAGAGTTGCGCCGACTGCTGGAGTTCGGGCAGTGCGCGCGGGTCCGCAACGATGGTCGTCGGTGCGATCGGAGCCCGAGGAGCGAACAGCACCGCTGCCCAGTACGCGGCGATCGCACAAACACCGGCGAACAGCAGGAGCGAAACGCTCCACGCCGGCCAGCCGAGCGTACGGATCGTGGAGATCGAGCTGATGCGCATTTTCTGGTTGTCGTCCGTGAATCCGCCGGTGCCGCCAAGAGGCTGGAGTGCGCGAGCAACGGCGAAATCCGCTGTGTCGCCGCTGGTATGATAGCTCGACAGCTGTGTGAAGCTACCTGTGGAGACGATGAATGGCATTGAACGAAACGCACGGCTTCTCTCGGCGATACCGCGCAGGCGGATTCACGCTGATCGAGATCATGGTCGTGATCGTGATTCTCGGTGTGCTCGCGGCGCTGATCGTGCCGCGCGTGATGAACCGTCCCGACGAGGCCCGCGTCGTCGCGGCGCGCCAGGACATCGCTGCAATCATGCAGGCGCTCAAGCTCTACAGGCTCGACAACCAGCACTACCCGAGCACCGAGCAGGGGCTGCAGGCGCTGGTGACGCAGCCCACGAGCGGACCGCCGGCGGCCAACTGGAAGTCGTATCTCGAAAAGGCACCGGTCGATCCCTGGGGCAAGCCGTACCAGTACCTGAATCCGGGTATCAAAGGCGAGATCGACGTGTTCAGCCTCGGCGCTGACGGCCAGCCCGGAGGGACAGGGGTGGACGCGGACATCGGATCGTGGAGTCTCTGAGGCGGCTGGTCCGCCGGCCGCACCTTGGCGTTCGCGCGCGACGGCAGCCGCGCGAGCGCGGCTTCACACTGATAGAGCTCCTGGTCGCGCTCGTCATCGCGGCGGTCGCGGTCGCGATGATCGCGGTCAACGGACTTCCCGGCGCGCAGCGCGGCCTGCGCTTCGAGGCCGAACGCCTGGCGCAGCTGCTCTCGCTGGCGCGCGAGGAGGCCCAGGTCAGAGGCCAACCGCTCAGGTTGCAGGCGGATGCCTCGGGCTACCGCTTTCTGGTGCTGCGCGAGCGACAGTGGCGCCCGCTGGTCGACGACGCCGATCTTCGCGCCCGCGTCTGGGAAGAGCCCACGCGCGTCGTGCTCGTTCGTCCCGACGGGCGCAGCGAGGTCGAGTTCGGTCGCGACGCGGTCGATGTGCCATTCAAGGTGCAGCTCGCGCGGGAAGGCGCGACCGTGGAGATCCTCGGCAATGGGCTGGGTTTGTTCGAGGTCCACTGAGCCGATGCGATCCGCGCGTCGAGGGGGCTGGGCAGTGCAGACACGGCGCGCCGCGCCGCTGCTGATCGGCGCGGTTGGCCGCGCCGTTCGCCGGGGGTTCACGCTGGTCGAGGTGCTGGTGGCGCTGACGATCGTGTCGGTAGCGCTGATGGCCGCGCTTCGGGCGGTCGGCGCGCTCGCGCAGGGCAGTGCGGAACTGCGGGCGCGCACCCTCGCGCAGTGGAGCGCCGAGAACAGGCTGTCGCAGATGCGGGTGCAGTCGGAGTTCCCGAACGTCGGACGCAACCGGTACGACTGCAGCCAGGGTGGCGTCGAACTCGCTTGCCAGCAAGACGTCTTCGCCACGCCCAATGCGGCGTTCCGTCGCGTCGAACTCTCGGTCTTCGACGCGCGCGACGGACGCCGTCTCGCGCGCCTCGTCGGCTTCGCGACGACTCTGCCATGAGCGGCGCGCCACTTTCGGTGCATCGATCGCGGCAGGTCGGCTTCACGCTGATCGAGCTGCTGATTGCGATTTCGCTGATGGCGGTGCTTGCGGTGCTCGGCTGGCGCGGCCTCGACTCGGTGCTCAGGGGGCGCGAGCGCATCGTCGCGGCGTCGGACAGCCTGCGTGGGCTGTCGGTCGGTTTCGCGCAGATCGAGGAGGACCTGCGTCGCGCCTGGCCAGTGCGGCTGCTGAACCTTCCTTTGCCGTTCATCGGGTTCCTCGATCAGGGGATCGACGGACCGCCTGCACTGCAGCTCTTTCGGGAGCTGCCGCCGGGCAGCGGGCCTTCACAGGTGCAGCGGGTGGTGTACCGCCTGCGCAAAGGCGTATTCGAGCGTGGCTTCGCGCCCTGGGGGGCGCCGTCGGCCGATCGGCCCGCGACCGAGAGCGACGACGGGATGGTCTGGCAACCGCTCCTTCAGGGAGTGACCGGCGTACAGATGCGCGGGTGGGTCGTCGGGCAGGGATGGATACCGGCCGGAGCGCTGGTGGCGCGCAGCGGGGTCAGCCCGCAGGCGCTTCAGGTGACCGGGCTCGAGGTGCTGATCGAGCGCGGTCCGGGTGATCGCGTCCTGCGCATCTTCGCGGTGAAGGACTGAGCGATGCGAGCGACCGGTCGGCGGACCTTGCAGCAGCGGGAGCACGCGCGTGGCGCGGCGGTGGTGACCGCGCTGCTGATCGTGGCGCTCGCGACGACGGTGGTCGCGGGACTGTTCGTGCGCGAGAACGTCACCGTGCGCTCGGTGGAGAACCGTCTAGCGCTGTCGCAGACGCACTGGATAGAGCGGGCCGCGCTGGACTGGGCCAAGGTGATTCTGCGCGCCGACGCGCGCGGCGGCGTGGTCGATCACCTCGGCGAGCCCTGGGCGGTGCCGGTCGCCGAAACCCGGCTGGACGAAACCGTGACCGCCGGCGCCAAGATCAGCGACACGTCTCGGGCGGCGACGCTCTTCGGCCAGATCATCGACGCGCAGTCGCGACTGAATCTGACAAGCCTGGTGCAGGGCGGCAAGCCCGTCGACGAGCAGTTGATGGCGTTTCGCCGGCTTCTGGGCCTGGTGGGCCTTCCGGAGAGCCTCGCGGACGCAGTGCAGGCGCGCGTTCGGCGCAGCCAGCCGAGCATCGTCGACGGCAAGCCGTTACCCGCGGTCGAACTGCCGCTGATGCGCCTGGCCGACCTGATGGCGATCCCGGGCTTCGACGCCGCCGCAATCGAGGCGCTCGCGCCGTTCGCGATCGTGCTGCCGGCGCCGACGATGGTCAATGTGAACACCGCGCCGGCCGAGGTGCTCGCCGCGGTGATCCAGGGCTTGGATCTTGCCGGGGCCAGGCGTTTCGTCGCGCAGCGCGAGCGGACCTTCTTTCGTACGCTCGGCGACGCATCCGGCCTGCTGGAAGGATCCCCGGTGTTGTCACCGGCCATGGTTTCCGTCGGATCCGGGTATTTCATCGTCCGCGGGGTGGTACGCTTCGATCGGGTCGAAGCGGCAACCGAGACGCTGCTCGCGCGCAACACCGACCGGGTCGAGATCGTATGGCAACAACGTTACTGAAGCGCACGGCGGCGATATGGGTGCCGCCACATTCGGTGGGCGAGCGGGCGCTCGTGGCCGAGGCATCGCTCGTCGTGATGCTTCCCGCCCCGGAGTCGAGCGGGGGAGTGGGCTGGGCCCGCGCGAGCCTCGAGGCACTGCCCGCGGTCAAATCCGCGGTGCTGATCTTCGATGCCCGCGACGTGACACTGATGCCGGTGAAACTGCCGCCGCTGTCCGGGGCACGTCTGGCGCGCGCCCTGCCGAATCTGGTCGAGGACGCACTGCTGCAGGACGCTCAGGGCTGCGCCTACGCCTTGGGGCCGCGCCTGCCGGACGAACGCCGGCTCGTCGCGGTCATCGACCGCAGCTGGCTCGAGTTCGTGGTCGGTGCGATCGAGCGGCGTGGCGTGCGCGTGACGGCGGCGTGGCCTGCGCAGCTCGTGCTGCCGGTCGCCGAGGGCGCTTGGTCGATCGCCTGCGTGCAGGACGGGCTGGCGATCCGCACCGGCGAATTCGACGGTTTCGGATGGACAGCTTCCAAGGATGCCGATTTCAGGACCGAGGCGCTGGTTGCGGCGGCCGAGGCAGGCACGCAGGTGGCCGGACGCCCGCAGTCGATCGCCGCATTCGCCGAGGACCGCAGTTGGCAAAAGAGTGTGGAGCGTGCCGAGCAGCAGATCGGGGTGCCGATCGTGCTGTCGGGGTTGCCGCAGCCGCAGCCCGCGCCGCTGGACCTGCTGAGCGCGCGGCAGGGCAGCGCGTCGGGCCGCTGGTTTTCCAGTGTCGACTGGCGCGCCTGGCGCTTGCCCGCGGCGCTCGCGGCGGGCTGCGTGTTCGCGTGGCTGATCGGACTGAACCTGCACTGGGCGCAGCTTGCGCGTGAGCGCGCGCAATTGCGCGCCCAGATGGAACTCACCTTCAGACAGGCGTTCCCGAACGCCCAGGTCGTTGTCGATCCGGTGTTGCAGATGCAGCGTCAGGTGTCGGACCTGCGCCTGCGCGCCGGTCAGAGCGGGCCGGACGATTTCCTCCCGATGATCGCGCGATTCGCGGGCGCGCTCGGGCCGCGCGCCAACGATGCGCTGGCGTCGCTCGAGTATCGGGACGGCAAGCTGCGGGCGCGATTCCAGCAGAACTTCTTCGACGGACCGGGTGCTCGCGAGACGCTGCGCGCAGCATTTCGCCAGCGCGGCCTGAACCTGCAGTTCGAGGGCGAAGGCGACGCGATCGCGTTGGTGAGTCTGCAGACATGATCGAAAAGCTCTTTCAGACCTGGAGGACGCTCGCGGCGCGCGAGCGGCGGCTGGTGGGCATGGCGGCCGGGATCGTCCTGGTCGCGGTGGCGTATCTGCTGTTGCTCGAACCCGCCTGGAACGGCAGGCGCGAGCTCCAGATCGAACTGCCGGCACTGCGCAGCCAGCTCGCACAGATGACCGCACTCACCGCCGAGGCCAAGCGGCTGGGCGCGGCGCGCCGCGGCGCCGATTCGCCGCAGGCGATGCGCTCCGCGCTCGAGGCGTCGGTGCAGGGCGCGGGGCTGTCGGGATCACTCACCCAGCTCGATCTGAGCGGCGAACTGTTCGACCTGCACTTCGGCAGCGTGCCTCACGCGGCCTGGCTGACATGGCTGGACACCACGGTCAGGGAGACCCAGCTGCGGGTCGTCGACCTCGCGGTGACTCGCGAGCCGGTGCACGGACTTGTCAGCGTTCGCGTGGTGATGGAGTTTCCGCGCCGCGAAGGGCGCTGAGTCGCGCCCGGAGTATCGTCAACGCATGTCGATCGCGCGCTGGATTGGAGTTTCCGCTCTCGGAGTTGTCGTCGCAGGCGCGAGCGCGCTCGCCTTCGCGCCTGCGTCGTTTCTCGACCTGGCGCTGCGCGAGGCGACGGCCGGACGTGCGCGGCTCGCCGACACCAGCGGCACCATCTGGAAGGGCAGCGCGACGCTCGTCTTGCCGGATTCCGCGGCACGCGATCCGGCGGCGGGCGCGGTCATCGGCGGGCTCGCCGTTCCCGGCCGGATCGGCTGGGCGCTGCGCCCGTTGCCGCTCCTGTTCGGCCTCGTCGACGCCACGTTTTCGGTCGGGGTGGGGCGCCCATCGGTACGTATTAGCGGGAATCCAACGGAATTGCGCGTCGGGGCCGGCGGTCTGGACCTGCCGTCTGCCGATCTGGCTCGACTGGGTTCCCCCTGGAATACAATCAGACCGTCCGCCGCGCTGTCGGTGCGGTGGGGCGCGTTGACGATCAGGCGGGGTGTTCTGGATGGCCGCGCGAGTATCGAGTTGCGTGACACGGCGTCGGCGATGACGCCGGTACGGCCGTTGGGCACTTATCGGATCGATGTGACCGGCACGGGGCGCGACGTGGCGCTTTCGCTGGTCACGCTGTCTGGCCCGCTACAGTTGAAGGGAAGCGGCAGCTGGGACCGTCGGGCCGGGGTTCGCTTCACCGCCACCGCGCAGGCCGAGGGACCCGAGCAACCTCGGCTGCTCGCGCTGCTGTCGCTGATCGGTCGGCGCGAAGGCGACCGAACGATCATCAAGATCGGAGGCTGATGTTGCGCAGAGCAGGCGGTAAAGGGGTGTGCGGGGCCCTGGTGAGAGGGTCGAGCACAGCGATGTTCGGGTTGGTGACCGCGCTCTTGCTGGCAGTTCCGCCAGCGGCTCTCGCGCAGATATCAGCGGTGCCGCAACCGTCGGACGAGCCGGCGGCAGCAGGCGCGGCACCGGCGGCGCCCGTGCCGCAGCGCCGGGACCAGGCCGGATCGAAGCCGGCCGCCTCGCGGAAGTCCACTCCGGACCGGATCTCGCTCAACTTCAAGGATGCCGATATCGATTCGGTGGTCGGCGCGTTCGGTCATCTGCTCAATCGCGCCTTTCTGATCGATCCTCGGGTGCGCGGCAAGATCACATTGGAGACGCCCAGGCCGGTGACCCGGGCGCGGGCGTTCGAGATGCTGCAGGCCGCGCTGCGTGTGCAGGGCTTCGCGATCGTCGACACCGGCACGCTCGCCCGGGTGGTGCCCGAGGCCGACGCCAAGCTCCAGGCCAGTCCGGTGTCCATCGACACCACGGTGCGCGCCGGCGACCAGGTGGTCACCCAGATCTTCCGGCTCAACTACGAGTCGGCGACCAACCTCGTGCCGGTGCTGCGTCCGCTGATCACGCCGAACAACACGATCACGGCGTACCCGAGCAACAACTCGCTGGTGGTGACCGACTATGCGGGGAACCTGAAGCGACTCGCGCAGGTCATCGCGACGCTGGACAGCCCGTCGACCAGCGAGGTCGAGGTGGTCACGGTGAAATACGCGATCGCGAGCGACATCGCGAACTCCATCTCGCGAATCATCGACGACTCGAGCCGCGGAGGGCAAGGCGCGCAGGTCGATCCGGGCCAGCGCATCACGGTGCTCGCCGATCCGAGGATGAACGCGGTGATGCTGCGTTCCTCGAGCGCGGCCAAGGTGAACCTGGCGAAGACGCTGATCGCACGCATGGACCAGCCGAGCGCGCAGCCCGGCAACATCAACGTGGTCTACCTTCGCAATGCCGAGGCCGGGCGCCTGGCGCAGGTGCTGCGCGGAGTGCTCTCCGGCGAGGCGGGCGCGGCTTCGGGCCTCGGCGGTATGGGATTCGGCGGTTCGACGGCCGGCGGCGTTGGCACTTCCGGGGCCGGCGGCACGCAGAGTGGGTTCGGCCAGAGCAGTTTCGGTACGCAGGCCGGCGCGAACTCCGGCACCGCGTTGGGCTCGAGCACAGGCAGCGCCGGGATGGGCGGCGGCTCGACCGCGCAGAGCGGGCAGGCCGGCGCGACGAGCTTCAACGCGGGTGGGGCGGTCATAGCGGCCGACCCGTCGACCAATTCGCTGATCATCACCGCGTCCGAGCCGGTGTACCGCAATCTGCGCGCGGTGATCGACCGGCTCGATGCGCGGCGGGCGCAGGTGTACATCGAGTCGCTGATCGTCGAGGTCTCCGCGGAGCACGCGGCCGAGTTCGGCGTGCAGTGGCAGTTCCTCAACGGCCTGACCAGCAGCAACGTGCAGGGGTTCGGCGGAACCAACTTCGGGGCGCGACCGGCGGCCGGGAACATCCTCGACGTGATCACCAATCCGCTGGCCTCCGTGGGCAAGGGCTTGAACGTCGGCGTTATCAAGGGCACGATCACCGTCGCCGGACAGGAGATCCTCAATCTCGGCCTCCTCGCGCAGGCGCTCGAGACGCGCGCCAACACGAACATCCTCGCGACGCCGAACCTGGTGACGCTAGACAACGAGGAGGCGCGCATCCTGATCGGCAAGAACGTCCCCCTCATCAGCGGCTCGTACGCGGCGACTGGTGCGGTCGGAGGCGCCGTCAATCCGTTCCAGACGATCGAGCGCAGGGACATCGGCACCTCGCTGCGCGTGCGGCCTCAGGTCTCGGAGTCGGGCACGGTGAAACTGCAGATCTTCCAGGAAGTCTCCGACGTGCTGGAGCAGACCGCGCAGGGCTTGACTCTCACGAAGCGCGCGATCGAGTCCAACGTGCTGGTCGACGACGGGCAGATCGTGGTGCTCGGCGGCCTGATCCAGGAGAAGGTCGAGGGGGGCGAGCAGAAGGTGCCCGGACTGGGCGACTTGCCGTTCTTCGGGCAACTGTTCCGCTACGACACGCGCAAGCGCGAGAAGACCAACCTGCTGGTGTTCCTGCGACCCGTGATCCTTCGCGACGCGAACGCCGCGCACGGCGTGACCACGGACCGTTACGACTACATCCGGCAATTGCAGGGGGACTCGCGCCTGCCGAAGCACTGGCTGCTGCCGGCTTTCCCGCCGTCCGATCTGCCCGAGATGCCAACGGCGCCGAAGCCGGATGCCAAGGTGACGGGCCCGTCCGCCGTGACAGGCCCGCCGGCCAGCATGTCGCCCGACATCGAGCGTGCGGTCAACTTGCGTCGCGGCCCGCCCGCGCCGGTCGAGGAATCGACGCCCGTCATCGTGCGCCCGCCGCCCGCGGGCGGCACTGGCAACTGATCGGTCACCCATGGCCAGCGTATCCCCGGCCCGCTACGTTCCCTACGGATTCGCACGCGTTCACCAGGTTCTGGTGACGGGCGTGGCGGGAGACGCGCTCGAGGTCTGGATCGGGGAGAAGACGCCGCTGCAGGCGCTCTCCGAGCTGTCCCGGACATTGCCCTACCGCCTGATCACGGTCCGCAAGCCAGGGCCGGAACTGGCGTCGGCGATCTCGCGCGCGTACGCGCAGCAGGAAGGATCCGCCGCGGCGGTGGTCGACGAGGTCGAGAGCGATCTCGACTTGTCGCGGCTGCTTCAGGACCTTCCGAAGATCGAGGATCTGCTCGAAACCGAAGACGACGCGCCGATCATCCGGATGATCAACGCGCTGCTGACCCAGGCGAGCCGCGACGGCGCGTCGGACATCCACATCGAGCCCTTCGAGACCTACTCGCTGGTGCGCTTTCGCATCGACGGCACGCTGCGCGACGTGGTGCGGCCGCGCCGCGAACTGCACGCGGCGCTGGTCTCGCGGATCAAGATCCTCGCGCAGCTCGACATCGCGGAAAAGCGCCTCCCGCAGGATGGTCGGATCGCGCTGCGCATCGGCGGGCGCCCGATCGACGTGCGGGTCTCGACGCTGCCGACCGGCCATGGCGAGCGTGCGGTGCTCAGGCTCCTGGACAAGGAGGCGGGCCGGCTGGACCTGACCAAGCTCGGCATGGGCGACGCGACGCTGACCGTATTCGACCGCCTGGTGCACCAGCCGCACGGCATCGTCCTGGTGACCGGACCGACCGGCTCGGGCAAGACGACGACGTTATACGCCGCGCTCGGCAGGCTCGATACCGGAACCACGAACATCCTGACCGTCGAGGATCCGATCGAGTACGACCTCGAGGGGATCGGACAGACCCAGGTCAATGCGCGCATCGACATGAGCTTCGCGAAGGCGCTGCGCTCGATCCTGCGCCAGGATCCCGACGTGATCATGATCGGCGAGATCCGCGACCTGGAGACCGCGCAGATCGCGGTGCAGGCCTCGCTCACCGGCCACCTGGTGCTCGCCACGCTGCACACTAACGATTCGGCCGCCGCGGTCACCAGGCTGATGGACATGGGCGTCGAGCCCTTCCTGCTGTCGTCGAGCCTTCTCGGCGTGGCGGCGCAGCGGCTCGTGCGCAAATTGTGCCCGCAATGCCGCCAGCCGGACCCGGTGGCCGGGGGCTGGCGCGCGGTGGGGTGTCTCGCCTGCAATCGAACCGGCTATTCCGGGCGCACCGGCGTCTACGAACTCCTCCCCGTCACCGATCCGATCCGCGCGCTGATCCATCGAAGCGCCAGCGAGGCGGAGATCCGCGCGGCGGCGGTGGGCGACGGCATGCTGTCGATGCGCGAGGACGGCAAGCGCTGGGTCGCCGCCGGGGTCACCTCGCTCGACGAGGTGGTCCGGGTCACGCGAGACTGATGCGCGCCGACGTTCCCGCGGGCGGCAGGCGCGTCCACTCGTTCTGAGCGGTCGACCCGGAGATGCCAGCCTACCGATTCGAAGCGTCGACGGACACGGGCCGCATCGAGCGCGGCATCCTGGACGCGGACTCGCCGCGGCAGGCGCGCGCGCAACTGCGCGAGCGTGGGCTCGCGCCGATCGACGTGCAGCCGGTGGGCGCCCAGGGCACCGGGCTGAACACTCAGATCGGCGGTCGGATCCGCACGACCGAGTTGACGCTGACCACGCGCCAGCTGTCCAGCCTGCTGGCCGCCCGGCTGCCGCTGGAGCAGGCGCTGGCCGCAGTGATCGAGCAGGCAGATCGCCCCGCGGTGCGCGAGCGCCTGAGCGCGGTGCGCGGCGAGGTGGTCGCCGGGCAGACCTTCGCGCAGGCGCTCTCGCGTTATCCGCGCGACTTTCCGGAGGTCTACCGCGCGCTGGTGGCCGCGGGAGAACAGTCGGGCGACCTGTCGGCGGTGATGGGCCGATTGGCCGACTACGTCGAGGCGCGCAGCGCACTCGCGCAGCGCGTCGGGCTCGCCTTCACCTACCCGGCGATCGTCACACTGGTCGCGTTCATCGTGATCGTCGCGCTGCTGACCTACGTCGTTCCGCAGGTGGTCGGGGTGTTCGCGCAGACGCGGCAGAAACTGCCCTTTCTGACCGTCGCGCTGATCGCCACCTCCGACTTCGTGCGCGCGTGGGGCTGGTGGATGCTGGGTGGCGTCGTGCTGGCAGTCGTCGGCTTCCGCTCCGCACTGCGTTCGCCCATCCTCAGGCTCGCCTGGCACGAGCGGCTGCTGAC
>JAHEDO010000287.1 GCA_024641185.1 Burkholderiaceae bacterium
GATGACCAGGATCTTTCGGAAGCTGTCCAGGACGATGGCTTCGTCGTCGACGGCGAGGATGCGGGCCTTGGGGTCCTTCACCTCGACGCGCTTCAAACTCACGGCTTCATCCGTGTATTCGAGCCGAAGTCCGGTATCGAGGGCCGCCTCTCTTTCGAGGCGGACCTTCTTTTCCTCCATCCTCTTCATGAGCAGGCGCAGCATGACATCGACGACGATGAATACGATTACCGTTACGAATACGATCAGAATGACCATGGGAACTCCCGTACGACTGGGTGGCTCGCGCCCGAAGCGGGCCTGGCTGCAGGGGGGATTGGAAAAGTGGGGGAGGTCTGCATGGGGTCAGACGCGGCGCCGCTGAAGGGGCGCAGTTTCTGCTGGATCGGGTCCGACCGATGAATTCTCTGGCGGACGCTGCCCCGTTGCGCGGTGGAGGGATCCTTCACTGGTCCTGGAGACCGCCGCTCGCAATCGAGTCGGCTTGCATAGCAACCGCCAGCAGTGAGGCGCGCAGGCAATGCGGGAATCATCTGACCATGATCCTTCTCATACGCTCGAATGAACGATCCAAGGCCATCGAGGTCGCGCACCGAATAAGCAAGTGTCGTGCCGTCCCCGATCGGCGTAGGCGATGCTCCAGAGGCGTATTCCTGAGACATGCCGCCACGCAGCCGGCGACCCCGTGGGGCGGGGTGGCGCAGCGAATTGCCCCCGATTCATGCGGCGGTGCCATGGATTCCGGCCCGTTTAGTGGGGCGGTATCGGACAGCGCGCTTCCGCTTTTGCGCCGGGAAGCCTTCGATCCCGCTCTTCCGGCCGGCATCGAAATGGGTCGCGCCCGCGAGCGCGACGCCGCGATGAAGCGTCGTTTCGCGAGATCGAATGCTCTGGGCGGCGGAGTTTGGGGGCCGTAGGGGCCAATCGAGGATCGGCGCGGAGCGCGTTCGGTTCACCAACGACTGGGTGGAAGGCGCTCGTTCAGCGCGGCTCAGCGAGCCGGTGTTCAGTTCCCGCCCGCGGAGGGTTCGATGGATTCGGCGAGCAGCGTCGCGACATCGGCCACGCGCAGCTCGACGCCGGACGTGCGCACGCCGTCTTCGAGCATCACGGTGCAGAACGGACAGGCGACCGCCAGCGTCGCCGCGCCGGTCTCGGCCGCTTCGCGGGCGCGAGCTTCGTTGATCTGGTTGCCGCGCTCCTCCATCCACATGTGTGCGCCGCCCGCACCACAGCAGAAGCCGCGCTTGCCGCTGCGCTGCATTTCGACCGGCTTGCCGACCGCCGCCACCAACGCGCGCGGCGCCTCCAGCACATCGTTGTGGCGCGCCAGATAGCAAGAGTCGTGGTAGGTGATCGATGTATCTCCGGTGGCGGGATTGATCCGGCCGTCGCGCACCAGCTCCGCCAGGAACTCAGTGTGGTGCTTCACGTTGTAGTTGCCGCCGAAGTCGGGGTACTCGGTGGAAAGGGTGTTGAAACAGTGAGGGCACGAGGTGATGATCGTCGGCGCTGCGACGTCGTTGAGCGTTTCCACGTTCTGCTCGGCGAGCGACTGGAAGACGTACTCGTTGCCCATCCGCCGGGCCGGATCGCCCGTGCAGCACTCGCGCGGTCCGAGGATGGCGAAGTCGACGCCCGCGGCCTTCAGCAGCTTTGCGGTCGAGACGGCGGTCTGGCGCGCGCGCGGGTCGAACGAGGCCGCGCAGCCCACCCAGTAGAGGACTTCGGGGGCGGGGTCGCCGGGCTCGAGCACCCGCACGCCCAGCCCATCCGCCCAGGCCGCGCGTTCCGACTGGGAGTTGCCGGAAGGGTTCGAAGATCGCTCGACATCGCGCAGCATCGGCTCGGCCTCGGCCGGGAAGCGCGACTCGAGCATCACCAGGTGGCGGCGCAGATCGACGATGTGGTCGATGTGCTCGATCGAAACCGGGCATTCGTGCACACAGGCGCCACAGGTGACGCAGTCCCAAACGACATCGTCGCTCACCGCACCCGGCACCAGCGGCGTGAGTCCGTCAGCGGAATTCGCAGCGGCCAGCATGCCGGGACCCTCCGCGAAGAGTTGGTCGCGCAGCGCCATGATCAGCAGCTTGGGCGAGAGTTCCTTGCCGGTCGCATGCGCCGGGCAGACGTCCTGGCAGCGCCCGCACTCCGTACAGGAATAGGTGTCGACGATCTGCTTCCAGGTCATGTCGGCGACGGTTCCCGAACCGAGCCGCATGTCCTCTTCGGGACCCTCTTCGTCGAATCGCAGCGGTTCGAGTCTCCCGCGCGCCCGGGTGCGCCCGAAGAAGACGTTGACCACGGCGGTGAAGACGTGCAGGTGTTTGGTGTAGGGGACGTAGGCGAGGAAGCTCAGGATGATCAACACATGCGCCCATACCAGCGCTCGCTCGGCAACCGCGGTTCCCGGACCGCCGCCCATCAGCTGGGCGAGCGCGTTCGACACTGGAGACCAGGCGGCCGGCCACTCGTTGAGAGAGAGCGCGATGCGCGTTGCGTGCCACGGCAGCAGGGTGGTGACGACGCCCGCGATCAACAGCAGGATCAGCTCGGCCTCGCCCGTGTGGCTGCCCTTGAAGCGCTCGGGGCGCTGGATCTTGCGAATCGCGAAGGTCGTGATCACGCCGGTCAGCACCAGCACTGCGAAGACGTCCACCAGCAGCGCGAACCAGCCCTGCTGGCCGAGCCAGGGCAAAGTCGCCGGGCGGTCGACGATCGCGAGCATCGCCATCGCGATCGTCGGCAGCAGCGCGATGAAGCCCCAGAAGATGAACGCGTGCATCAGGCCGGGCAGCAGCCGTTGCAGCAGCTTGCGCTGGCCGAGTGCGATCACGGCCTCGTTGCGGATGCGGGCAGGGACGTCGTCGAAGCGCGCGGTCGGCTTGCCGTTTCGAACCAGTCTCACCAGCAGCCGCGCGCGGCGGGCGAAGATGCCGGCGCTGAGCGCGACCACCAGCACCAGTGCGGCCAGGGCGGCGTAGTTCACTTCACCCCGGCCTTCCGGAGTTCGGCCGAAATGGCCGGGAGCACCTTGTGGAGATCGCCGATCACCGCGTAATCGAAATCGGCGTTGGCCAACACTTCGGGGTCGGTATTGACGGCGAGGATCCGCTTTGCACCCTTGCAGCCCGCCATGTGCTGGGTGGCCCCGCTGATCCCGCAGGCGATGTAGATTTCCGGCGCGATCTTGGTTCCGGTCTGCCCCACCTGATCGGTGTGGGGTCGCCATCCCGCGATCGTGACCGCGCGCGAGCAGCCGACCGCAGCGCCGAGCAACCCGGCCAGTTCCTCGATGGGCGCGAAGCCCTCGGCCGAGCCCGTGCCGCGGCCGCCACTGACCACGACCTTCGCGGAGGCCAGCGAAACGCCGTCGCCCGTCTGTGTCTTCACCCGCTCGACGACGCGAACAGCCAGGTCGGCATCGCTCAGGGCGGGGGTGAATCGCTCGACCGCCGGTTGGGTGGCCGCCTGCGCCGGATGCACTTCAACGCTGTGCGGGGCGAGCGTCAACAGTTTGATTGCACCGTGGAGCCGCGCCTCTTCGAGCAGGCTGCCGCCCCAGCGGATGCGGGTCAGCTCTGCGGCCTCCCCGGGTGTGGTC
>JAHEDO010000072.1 GCA_024641185.1 Burkholderiaceae bacterium
AAGTTCTTCCCGCCAGGCACGGAGATGGCGGGCCAGAACGAGCGTTCCACGCCGGTCGTGATGCAGTACATCGGCAAGGACACCGTCGTCGTTTGGCCGTCGGCGCTCAAGTCCAAGGAACCGGTGATGCCGTTGCCGAAGGGCAACGCCTATTCGACGAAGTAGTCGGCCTCGCCGGAAGACTCGTGATGCGCGTGAACGTGCGCCGTCGCGGCGCCGCTGTGGGGTCGTCGCGTCCATGCTGAGCGTCGAGGGCCTGACCAAGAAGTTCGGCGGTTTCACCGCGGTGGGCGACGTTTCGTTCGAGCTCGCCCGCGGTGAAATCCTCGGGCTGATCGGCCCGAACGGCTCGGGCAAGAGCACCACCTTCAACGTGATCGCCGGGCTCTACGCGCCGACTTTCGGCTCGGTGAAGCTCGACGGCCGCGAGATCGGCGGTTTGCCGCCGCACCAGATCTGCAAGCTGGGGCTCGCGCGCACCTTCCAGATTCCGCGTCCGTTCCGCAAGGTCTCGATCCTCGAGAACGCGACGCTCGCCGCCTACTTCGGGGCATCGGAGCCGGTGTCTCGCGCGCAGGCCAGGCGCAACGCGGAGGAGGCGCTCGAGCTGATCGGCCTGCCGCGCGATCCCCGCGCATCGGTGGACGGACTGGGCGCGGCCGGGCTGAAGAAGCTCGAGATGGCACGTGCGCTCGCCACGCATCCGAAGGTGCTGCTCGCCGACGAGAGCCTGGGCGGACTGGACGAGAGCGAGATGGAGCAGGCGGCGCAGATGCTCAAGCGCATCCGCGACGAGAAGGGCGTGACCATCATCTGGGTCGAGCACATCATGGGTGTGCTGATGAAGGTGATCGATCGCTGCCTGGTGCTCGACCACGGCGAGCTGATCGCGCAGGGAAGCCCGACGGAGGTGGCCCACGATCCGAAGGTGGTCGAGGTCTACCTCGGCACCGACGCACACGCGGTGCAGCAGCAGGTGCGCGAACGCGATGCCGACGCCCCCGACGAGGAAGCAGCGCCGTGAGCGAGATGCTCGAGCTCAAGGATGTCTCCGCCGGATACGGAACTTTCCAGGCGCTCTTCGACGTGTCGCTGACGGTCAACACCGGCGAGGCGGTCGCGGTGATCGGTCCGAACGGCGCGGGCAAGACGACGCTGCTGCGGGTGATTTCCAAGCTGATCAACGCGACGCAAGGCGCGCTGGTGATGGAGGGCAAACCCTACAACGCGGTGCCGGCGCACACGGTGATCTCGCTCGGCATCGCGCACGTTCCCGAGGGACGGCGGCTCTTTCCGCGTCTCAGTGTCGAGGAGAATCTGCGGATGGGTGCGTTCATCCCGTCTGCGCGCAAGGGTTTCGAGGAGCGGCTGGACTTCGTTTACTCGCTGTTTCCGCGGATGAAGGAGCGGCGCCAGCAGATGGCGGGCACGCTGTCGGGAGGCGAGCAGCAGATGTGCGCGATCGGCCGCGCGCTGATGTCGGGGCCGAAGCTGCTGCTGCTCGACGAGCCGTCGGCCGGCCTCGCGCCGGTTGTCGTCCAGTCGATCTTCGAGCTGATCCGGCGCATCCGGGCCGAGGGTTACACGGTGCTGATCGTCGAACAGAACATCCAGCAGGTGCTCAAGGTCGTCGATCGCGCGTACCTGCTCGAAACCGGCCGGATCAGGATGAGCGGGCCGGCGGCGGAGCTGCTCGGCAGCGACGAGATCCGGCGCGCCTACCTGGGCATGGCGTAGGGGCGAGGCGATGGACCAGATCTTCGACATCTTCCTGCTCGAGGCGGTGCTCAACGGCGTGCTGCTCGGCGGGCTGCTCGCGCTGCTGTCGCTGGGGCTGAACCTGATCTTCGGCGTTATCGACGTGGTCTGGATCTGCTACGCCGAGCTGATGATGATCGGCATGTACTGCATCTGGTGGCTGCACGTCCAGATGGGGGTCACGCTGTGGCTCGCCTTTCCGGCGGGCGTGCTGGCGGTCGCCGTACTGGGCGCGGCGCTGCACCAGTTCGTGATCAGGCCCGTGCTCGGCGCCGAACCGATCAACCAGCTGCTGGTCACCGGCGGCGTGCTGTTCTTCCTGCAGGCGATCGCCACCGTCGCCTTCGGCGTGGAGTTCCGCAATCTGGGCGTGCGGCTGCCCGGAGTCAGCATCGGCGAGCTGAACTTCTCGCTGGCCAAGCTGATCACCTTCGCGATCGCGATCGCGTCGATCGGCGCGACCTATCTCTTCCTTTCGCGCACCTACATCGGCACCGCGATCCGGGCCATCAGCCAGGACCGCGCGATCATGCCGCTGATGGGGGTGAATCCCTCGCGAATCTACCTGCTGACCTCGGCGATGGGCGGGGCGATGGCGGGGCTGGCCGCCTGCCTGCTGGTGCTGCAGTACGACATCCACCCCGCGATCGGGCTGTCCTTCGGTCCGATCACCTTCCTGATCTGCGTGCTCGGCGGTCTGGGCAACCTGATCGGCGGATTCGTCGCGGCCTTCGTGTTCGCGCAGTTCATATCGGTGGGCGGCTTCTTCTTCCAGCTCGAGTGGGGCTACGTGCTCGCGTTCGCGTTCTTCATCGTGATGATGTTCTGGAAGCCCGAGGGGCTTCTGTCGCGTCGTCGATAGCGGAGCACGGCGAATGAACTCACGCATCGTCAGTCTCGTGCTCCTTGTGGCGCTGTTGGTCGCGCCGCTCACCGGCATCGGCAAGTACCCGCTCCACCTCATGATCATGGGCCTGCTGTGGGCCTTCATCTACACCAGCTGGTCGATCATGGGCCGGCTCGGCATGGTGAGCTTCGGGCACGGCGCCTTTCTCGGGGTAGGCGCCTATACGGTGGTGATGCTCTGGAACCTGTGGGGCGTGTCGCCGTGGATCGGTACGGTGGTCGCCGTCCTGCTCACCCTGCTGCTCGCCTTTCTGATCGGCTATCCCTGCTTTCGATTCCGCATCGTCGGCCACTACTTCGCGCTGGTGACGCTCGCGCTGTCGGAGGTGGTGAGGATGATGATCGTCGGGCTGCGCGACTCTACGGGCGGCTCGCTGGGCGTCACCCCCAGGAACGCGCTGGCCGAGGGTGCCACCGTCTCGATCTGGAACCTGCAGTTCTCCAGCAAGCTGGTCTGGTTCTACATCATGGTGGGCTGCTGGCTGGCGGGGCTCTACATCTGGCGCATGGTGGACCGCAGCATGGAGCGGCTCGCGCTGCAGGCGATCAGCGAGGACGAGGACGCGGCGGCCTCGGTGGGCATCAACGTGAGCCGCACGAAGCTCAAGGTCACGCTGCTGTCGGCTGCGATGACCTGTGTGGGTGGCGTGCTGTACGCGCAGTACCAGCTCTACATCAACCCCGAGACCGTCTCCGGAATCGGCATTTCGCTGCAGATGGTGTTCGGCGTGATCGCCGGCGGCATGTTCGTGATGCTCGGGCCGACGGTCGGGGCGGTGATCCTGCTCGCGCTCTCCGAGGGCCTGCGGATCCTGATCGGCCACGATGTGCTCGGGATCGACACCACGATCTACGGGCTGATGCTGATCCTGTTCATCATCTACATGCCCAAGGGCATCCTCGGGACGTTCCTCGCACGGTTCGGGGCGGCGAAGTAACCGGTCGGCGCGCCGTCCGGGTGGAGGGCGCGTTCCGACCGGCGGACCCGCAGGCCGCAGCGGTCCCGGTATGATCTTGGTGATCGATCGTGCCGATGCCGATCGCACAACGAGCGGAATTCACGGACATGATGCGCGCCCTCGGGATCCTCGCCGTCGCGGCCATCGCGATGCCGATTGCCGCCGCGGCGGCCGACAATGCCGTCACGGTGTACGGCGGTTATCGCGGCGGCGGCGGTTTCACCGACGTGTCCACCGGCCAGTCGTTGAACCTCGAAGGCTCCGGCGCGATCGCTGCGAGCCTCGACTTCGCGATCGACGCGAGCCGGCAGTACCAGTTCTTCGTGTCGTACCAGGACTCGAAGATCCAGAACGTCCCCGCGACGACCGGCGGCGCGGTGGCTTCGGGCAGCAGCCTGCCGACGTCGGTGACCTACTTCCACGTGGGCGGAAGCAACTTCTTCGAGGGCCAGATCGGCAAGGGGGGCTACGTCGTCGGCGGGATCGGCGCGACGCTGTTCCAGCCCGGGCAGAGCGGTTACTCCAGCGAGTGGCGTCCGTCGATGAACATCGGGCTCGGCTATCAGTGGCCGCTCGGCGAGCGGGTGGCGTTACGGGCAGAGGTCCGGGGGTACCTGACACTCGTCAACAGCGACAGCGAGCTGTTCTGCTCGGGCGGCTGTGTCGTGAACATCAAGGGTGACGTCTTCACACAGGGGGAAGCGCTGGTCGGCCTGTCGGCGCGCTTCTGAGTCACGGCGGCCGGCCGGCAATTCGCCGGCGGGCGCCTCCCGGGCCGCGGCGCAGCGCCTCAGCTGATGTCGAGCACCTGCTCGCAGGCGACGCTGCGCACGTCCATCTCGAACTCGAGCTCCACGATCGGCGGGTGGCAGACGTGCCAGGTCAGCCCGATCCCGGTGAGCCCCTGCGCGGCGAAGTGCGGGCCGAGAAGCGGATGGATGTCGTGAACCGTGTAGATCTGTGCGGCGGTCAGCGCGCGCCATTCGCCGCCGAGCCCGACGGTGCGCTCGCGCATCGTCGCGAGCACATATCGGGCCTTGCGCTCGAGGCCGGCCGGCGTTGCGTCGCCGCGCGCCACGATGCCATCGGGGAAGGGCTGATCCTCGGGCCACTCGCCGCTGCCCGCCACGACGAAGCTGCCGTGTGCTTCCGCGTCGGCCGACGGGACGGTATAGCTGAACGCGAAGAAGCCGGGTTGCGCGGGCGGTGCGAACTTCGGACACACGTTGCTGCGCGCCACCGGGTTCAGGCGGTCGCGGTAGAGACCCCAGCGCTCGAGAACGCCGACATAGCCGGTGTTGAAGTCGCGAAAGCCCTCGAGACTGAAGGGCTGCGGCGACCGGAGCTCGGCGGCGCAAAGCGCGGTGAGCGGCCGTCCCGCGGCGCGCAGGCGGGCTTCGATGGCGGCGAAGCCGTCGGCCATCGGCATCACTTCGCGAAAGCGCGTCCGAACGATGGTGAAGCCGGGCAGGGCGGCCACGCCCTGCGAATACGGAAAGCCCCCTTCGAGGAACGCGTAGCCCCCGGGCGCGAACTTGTGTAACGTTGCCACTGCAATCCCCCCTCTGGCACATCCCCCGGGAACCTTCAGGAGCAGCGCCGCGATGAGCGACGAGAATACATTACGCTCGCAGTTGTGGGCATCGTTCAAGAGCCGAGCCCTCGTGTATCTCGAGATGTACCGTGTGCTCGACGAGGAACTCGGCGAGCACCGCGCCACCGAACTTCTGAAGAAAGCGATCTACCGGCGCGGCTGCGACATCGGCCGCCAGTTCGAGCGCTACGGGCCCGGCGACCTCGTCGGGCTGAAGCAGGCGTTTCTCGAATTCATCCCGGACGGTGGCAAGGTCTTCGAGCCCGAAGTCGTTGCCTGCGACGATTCGCGGCTGGAGATCCGCCTGTGCCGCTGCCCGCTCAAGGAAGCCTGGCAGGAGGCCGGACTTTCCGACGCGCAGGTGGCGCGAATGTGTGAAATCGCAGGAGTCGTCGACAATGGCACTTTCGAAGCCGCCGGCTTTCGGCTGAAGAGCGAAACCTGGCAGCCGGGGCGCAGCGGCTGCTGCCATCTGTTCATTGAAAAAGGAGTCTGACCATGTCGTTGCCGACGACCATGCGATTCATCGACCACGGCAAGGGCGGCGCGCCGTCCGTGCTCAAAGCGGCCGAAGGCCCGGTACCGACGCCACGCGACGACGAGGTGCTTATCCGGGTCGCCTACGCGGGCGTGAACCGGCCCGACGTCCTGCAGCGAAGCGGCAGCTATCCGCCGCCGCCGGGCGCGTCGGCGTATCTCGGTCTGGAGGCGTCCGGCGAGGTCGTCGCGCTGGGCAAGGGCGTGAGGCGCTGGAAGGTCGGCGACCGCGTCTGCGCGCTGACCAACGGCGGGGCCTATGCCGAGTACGTGGCGGCGCCCGAAGGCCAGGCGCTCCCGGTGCCGGCCGGCCTGTCGCTGCTGCAGGCCGCAGCGCTGCCGGAGACCTACTTCACCGTGTACACCAACGTGATCGAGCGCGGGCGCCTGAAGTCGGGCGAGACGATCCTGATCCACGGCGGGTCGTCCGGAATCGGCATCACCGCGATCCAGATGGCCAAGACCTGGGGCGCCACCGTCTACACCACGGCGGGCAACGCCGAGAAGGTCCAGGCCTGCCTGAAGCTGGGCGCCGACGCTGCGATCGACTACCGGAGCAAGGACTTCGTCGACGAGGTGCTCGCGCTGACCGACAAACGCGGTGTCGACCTGATCCTGGACATGGTGGGGGGCGACTACATCGCGCGCAACCTGCGCTGCCTGGCACTCGAGGGGCGCCTGGTGCAGATCGCGTTCCTGCAATCACCGAAGGTCGAGATCGACTGGACGCCGCTGATGGTCAAGCGGCTGACCTATACCGGTTCGACGCTTCGCCCGCGCCCGCCGGCGGAGAAGGCGCATCTCGCCGACGAGTTGCGCACGAAGATCTGGCCGCATCTCGCGAAGGGCCACATGCTGCCGGTGATCCACAAGGTCTTCGATCTTTCGGAGGCGGGCGCGGCGCACGCTCTGATGGAGTCGTCGACGCACATCGGAAAGATCATGCTGAAGGTCGCAGGCGACTGAGCGCGCCGGCGCGTTCCGATTCGCGCGACGATCAGTCGGCGTCCGCGATCTTCGCGTCGTAGCGTTCCCACGCGCGGGCGGCGCGCTGCGTGCGCGCCGTGCCCGCCACCTGCGTCAGGGTCGCGTCGCGTTCCCAGCGCCGCGCACTGGCGTCCTGTGGGCCCTGGGCGAACAGGGCGCTCGCTTCGTCGAAGAGGGCATGCGCCCACGCCAGCGTGCCCGCAAGCAGCAGATGGGTGGATGCTGCGCGAGCGTCCATGCCGGCCAGTTCCGAGAACGCGAGCAGGGTGGCCAGCGCCCGTTCGGACCAGCCGCGTGCCCAGCCGCGGCGCCTCGACTCGGCCAGGAGGTAGGCCAGTACCGCGGCGCTGACCAGCGTGTCCTCGATGCTGCGAAACGGTTTGACGTAGATGTCGTAGCCGTCGCCGGGCAGCAGCGCCTGCGCTTGAAGGTCGACGCCTTCGAACCGCACGCGCGCGTGCGGGACTTCCGGCACGAAGCGCGTGTCGGGCATCGGCTCAAGGCTCACCCCGGCGGCGCCGGTCGGCACCGTCGCGACGCGGATCTGCGGCCGACCGGTCGTCGGACCGCGCGCATCGACCGCGGCGACCAGCAGCAGTCCGCTGGCCGGACCGAGCGTCGTCCAGCGCTTGCTGCCGTCGAGCCGCAGGCGGCCCGCACCGGCATCGCCGATCGTCGAGCGGATCGCCTTTGGCTGGTTTCCGGCCTCCTCGGTCACGCACATCGCCGCGATCGTGTCGTCGGGCAGGCTCGGCACCAGCGCGCGCAGCGCTGCCTGGTAACCGGACGCGAACGCCCATCCGGTGCGATCGGCCAGCGCTCCACCGGCAATCGCGCGTTCGATCGGGATGCTCCAGCGCTGCACCGTGCCCCGGTGGCGGGGCCACCAGGCCTCGACGTCGGGACACTCGTGCGGCGTCGCCGGCGGCGTGAGCAGCATGTCGACGAGATCGGGCGCAAGGGGCATGTCAGGTCTGCACCAGCTTGCGGTTTCGTTGGATGCTCATCAGCAGCCCCGCGCCCAGTGCGAGCGTCACCATCGCGGTCCCCCCGTAGGACATCAGTGGCAGCGGCACTCCGACCACCGGCAGGATGCCCGAGACCATCCCCATGTTCACGAATGCGTAGACGAAGTAGATCAGCGTGATCGCGCCGGCGAGCAGCCGGGTGAACTCGCTCGATCCCTGGGCGGAGATCATGAAGCCGCGCGAGATCAGCACGAGATAGACGACCAGCAGGCACAGGTTGCCCACCAGTCCGAACTCTTCGGAGAACACCGCGAAGATGAAGTCGGTCGTACGCTCGGGGATGAATTCGAGGTGCGCCTGGGTGCCTTGCATCCAGCCCTTTCCCCAGAGCCCGCCCGAGCCGACGGCGATCGTCGACTGGATGATGTGAAAGCCCTTTCCCAGTGGGTCGGAACTCGGGTCGATCAGCATCAGCACACGCTGTCTCTGATAGTCGTGCATCAGCGTCCACAGGACCGGTGCCGCGCCCGCGACGCCCGCCAGCAGCAACGCGATCACCTTCCAGCTCAGGCCGGCCAGGAAGATCACCGCGGCGCCGGCCGCGAACACCAGCACTGAAGTACCGAGGTCGGGCTGGCGTGCGATCAGCAACACCGGCACCGCGAGCAGGACGCCCGCGATCGCGAAATCGAACCAGCGCACGCCGCCTTCGCGCCGCTGGAAGTACCAGGCGAGCATCAGTGGCATCGCGATCTTCATCAGCTCCGAGGGCTGCACGCGGCCGAAACCCAGGTTGAGCCAGCGCCGCGCGCCTTTGGAGATGTCGCCGAACAGCGCGACCGCGATCAGCAGCGCAACCCCGGCGAGGAACAGCGGCACCGCGACACGCATCATCCAGGACGGCGGCACGTTGGCGGCGACCCACAGCACGACGAGCGCGACCAGCAGGTTGCGGACGTGGCCGTCGAAACGCCCCGGAAAATCGTAGGCCGCCGAATACATCGTCACCAGGCTCATCGCGGCGAGCAGCCCGAGCGCGATCGTCAGCGTCGGGTCGAACACCGCGACCCGTGCGCGCACGATCTGCCACAACTCGCGAGACTCCATCATCGCCGCCGCCCCCCTGGCGCAGCGTACGCCCCTTCCCGGCGCGGGCGCATGCGGCTCACTGTGGCTTCTCCTTGTCTTCGGGCGCCTCGGGCTGCGCGCCGCCGATAGGCTCCGGCTCCGTGCTCTCCGGCACGTCGCGCATCTCGGGGGTCGGCTCGCTGCGCAGGGCGGTGCCCGCGGCCTCGCGCCCCGGCTCCGGTCCCAGCTTGCCGAGCAGGACATAGTCGAACACGCGTCGCGCGATCGGGGCGGCCGCCTGCGCGCCGAACCCGCCATTCTCGACGACCAGCGCGAGCGCGATCCTGGGCTTGTCGACCGGTGCGAACGCCATGTACAGCGAGTGGTCGCGGAACCGTTCTGCGACGCGCCTCGCGTCGTATTTCTCGTTCTGCTTGATCCCGATCACCTGCGCGGTGCCGGTCTTGCCCGCGGACACGTACTCGGCACCGGCGAAGGCGATCCTGCTGGTGCCGAAGCGGGTGACGTCGACCAGCGCGTTCTTGACCAGCTGCACGTACTCGGGCTTGACCGCCATCCGCACGGGCTCGGCCTGCACCGCGGGCTTTCGCGCGTGCGTGACCGGATCTTCCAGCGACAAGCCCACATGCGGGCGCAGCGCGACGCCGTTGTTGGCGAGCGTCGCCGCCGCGTGTGCGAGCTGAAGCATGGTGAACGAGTTGTAGCCCTGTCCGATGCCGATCGACGGCGTTTCGCCCGGATACCACTTCTGCTTGAACCGTTTCATCTTCCAGTCGGTCGACGGCAGGACCCCGGTGGCTTCGCCCTCGAGGTCTACGCCGGTCAGCTGGCCGAATCCCCAGGGCTCATGAAGTCGTGGATGGCGTCCACCCCCATCTCGTAGGCCGCCTTGTAGTAGTAGGTGTCGCTCGACACCACGAGGGACTTGTGAAGGTCGACCGTCCCGTTGCCTCCGGGCCTGGAATCGCGAAAGCGATGGTTGCCGAGCTGGAAATAACCGGGATCGCTGATCGTCGTCTGCGGCGTTCGTACTCCGGTGGTCAGCGCGGCCAGGGCCATGAACGGCTTGTAGGTCGAGCCGGGCGGATAGGTGCCGCGCAAAGGCCGGTTCATCAGGGGACGGAACGGATCTTCGTTGAGCGCCTGCCAGCTCTGCGGATCGATTCCGTCGATGAAGAGGTTCGGGTCGAAGCTCGGCTTGGACACCAGTGCAAGGATCTCGCCGGTTTCCGGATCGATCGCGACCAGCGCGCCGCGACGTTCGCCGAACCACTGCTCGATCAGCCGCTGCAGCTCGATGTCGACCGACAGCACGAGATTCGAGCCAGCGATCGGGGGCGTGCGCGACAGCGCGCGCACGGTATGCCCGCCGGCCGACACCTCGACCTCCTCGGAACCCACCCGGCCGTGCAGCGCCTGCTCGTACGACAACTCGACGCCGCTCTTGCCGATGTGCGTGCTGCCCGCGTACGCCGACTGCTCGTCGCGGTCCTCGATGCGTCGCACGTCGTCGCTCGAGATCCGGCCGATGTAGCCGATCAGATGCGACGCCGTCTCGCCCTGCGGATAGGTCCGGAACAGTCGCGCGCGTATCTCGACGCTCGGGAAACGGAATTGCGCCACCGCGAACCGCGCGAGTTCCTCCTCGGTCAGGCGCGTCCTGATCGGAATCGAGTCGTAATTTCGGGAGTCCTCGAGCAGTCGCTTGAACCGCCGCCGATCGCGCGGACCGATCTCGACCACCTTCGACAGATCGTCGATGGTGCGCTCCAGATCCCGTACACGCTTGGGCACGATCTCCAGCGTGTACTCGGGCACGTTGTCGGCGAGCAGCACACCGTTTCGGTCGAAGATCAGCCCCCTGGGCGGCGGGATCGGCACCAGGGCGATCCGGTTGTCCTCGGCCTGCGCGTGGAAGTCTTCATAGCGGATCACCTGCAGATACGCGAAGCGCGCCACGAGCGCTGCGAAGCAGGCCAGCACGAAGATCCAGGAGAACGCGAGGCGCAGCCGAACCCTGCGCAGCTCGCGGCCCGTGTCGGGGACTTCGATCATCGATCGCTGGCCCTAGATCGGCCGGTCTTCGTCGCGCTCGATGGCGCGGCGCTGCGGCGCGAGCAGCAACGCTTCGGCAAGCGGCCACAGCAGGGTCGTCGTCAGCGCCGAGAGCATGAACGACCAGCCGGGCGCCCCGCTGCCCACCGCCATCCGGACCAGGATGCTCGCCAGTTCCGCCCCGAGGAACAACGGCAGAACGTGAACCATCCGGCCCAGCGTGCCGAACCAGGGCACCCTGCGATGAAGGCTGATCGCGCCGTACGAGAGGAGGCTGTAGGCGAGCGCGTGCTCGCCGAGCAGCCCGGCTTCGTGGACATCCATCAGAAGGCCGAAAAGGAACGCGATGCCGATGCCGACCTTTCGCGGCTGGTGGATATTCCAGAACACCAGCACGAGCGCGAGGAAATCGGGCACCCAGCCGATCCGACCCCACGGCGGCAGGTTCAGCAGAAAGCCGACCACCAGCGTGAACGCGATGAACGCGCGGTTGGCCGGCAGCAGCAGGTACTCGGGACGGGCGGGCACGCGATCAGTCTCCGGAGCGCCGCTTGCGGGCGTCGGGGGCAGGCTCCGGCGGCGGCAGCGGCGGCAGCGCGCTGCGGTCGACCAGCAATACCAGCATCATGCGACTGTGGTCGAGGCTGGCCGCCGGCTGCACCAGCACCCGGGAGGTGGATCCGCTGTGGGCGCCAGGTTCGATCCCGGACACGGTGCCGACCGGGATTCCGGCGGGGAAGACGCCATCCAGACCGGAGGTCACCAGTGCGTCGCCGTTGCGAAGATCGCTGCCACCGCTGAGGAAACGCAGTTCGAGCTCGCCCGACGGCAGGCCGCCGAATGCCACCGTCCGCTGCCCGGTGCGCAGCACCGACACCGGCACCACGGCGCCGCGGTCGGAAATCATCGTGACTTCGGAGGACAAAGGCATCACTCTGGTCACCTGACCCACCACGCCGTGTGCGTCGATCACCGGCTGTCCGGCCAGCACCCCGTGCTGCAGTCCGCGGTCGAGCACCAGCTTTCGGGTATACGGATCCCGGGTGTCGTACAGGACTTCGGCGATCACGGAGCGGATCGTCAGCCGCTCTCTTGCGCCCAGGAGCTCGCGCAGCTGCAGGTTCTCCGCCGAGATCTGCTCGGCCTGCAGCAGTGCGCGGGCGTTGACCACCTCGATGCGGCGCAGCTCCGCGTTCTCGGTGCGCAGGCGATTCACGTCGGAGACGTAGTCGGACGTGAGCTCGAGCAGTTCGCGCGGCACCAGCAACGCACGTTGCACCGGGTAGAGCATCGTGCCGACGCCCTGGCGCAGTCTTTCCAGCGTGCCCAGTCTGGAGTCGATGACGAGCAGCGCGATCGCGAGCAGCGCGAAGAAGGCCAGGCGGGCGTGTGCGGACGGGCCCTGATTGAAGAAAGACGGGGGACTACGATCCATCGTTCACCGACTGGTGCACGGCGGGCGCACGTTGACTGGCGCGCCTACTCGCTGGTGAAGATCGTGGCGAGCTTGTCCATCCGTTCGAGCGCCATGCCGCAACCGCGCACCACGCAGGTCAGCGGATCCTCGGCGACCAGTACCGGCAGTCCCGTCTCTTCCATCAGCAGCCGGTCGATGTCTCGCAGGAGTGCGCCGCCGCCGGTCAGCATGATGCCGCGCTCGGTGATGTCGGCGCCCAGCTCCGGGGGCGTCTGCTCGAGCGCGATCTTGACTGCGGAAACGATCTGGTTCAGCGGATCGGTGAGCGCCTCGAGGATCTCGTTGCTCGACACGGTGAAGCTGCGCGGAATGCCTTCGGAGAGATTGCGGCCCTTGACCTCCATCTCGCGGACTTCAGAACCCGGGAAGGCCGATCCGATGTTCTTCTTGATCGACTCGGCGGTCTGCTCGCCGATCAGCATGCCGTAGTTGCGGCGAATGTAGTTGACGATCGCCTCGTCGAACTTGTCGCCGCCCACGCGCACCGAGCCCTTGTAGACCATCCCGCCGAGCGAGATCACGCCGACCTCGGTCGTGCCCCCGCCGACGTCGACGACCATCGAGCCGGAAGGTTCCGACACCGGCAAACCGGCGCCGATCGCCGCCGCCATCGGCTCCTCGATCAGGTAGACGTGCGACGCGCCGGCGCCGAGCGCCGATTCGCGGATCGCGCGCCGCTCGACCTGGGTCGAGCCGCAGGGTACGCAGATGATGATCCGCGGGCTCGGCGAGAACAGGCGCGACTCGTGGACCATCTTGATGAACTGCTTGAGCATCTGTTCGG
>JAHEDO010000288.1 GCA_024641185.1 Burkholderiaceae bacterium
GGTTGGTGGAGCCCGGGCCGAGGGTGGACAGGCACACGCCGGGAAGCCCGGTCAGCATGCCCACTGCCTCGGCCATCAGGCCCGCGGTGCCTTCGCGGCGCGCGAGCACGAAGTCGAGGCCTTCGCGGCGACAGGCCTCCAGCACCTCGACGGACGGGTCTCCGGGATAGCCGAAGACGTGACGCACGCCGAGCACGCGCAGATAGCGGACCAGCAGCTCGGACACGTTCATGACGTTTCCCGTCTCGGCCGGCGCGCCTAGGCTGAGCCCATCACCGGATAGTCGGTATAGCCCTGCGCACCCCCACCGTAGAACGTGGAGCGGTCGTACGGCGCGAGCGCCGCACCGACGCGCAGCCTCTCAGGCAGGTCCGGATTCGAAATGAACAGCCGACCGAAGGCGATCGCGTCCGCGTTGCCCTGCGCGATCGCCTGCGCCGCGCTGTCGCCGCGGAAATTGCCGGCACCGAGCAGCACGCCACGCCACGCGGGGCGGAACAGCTCGACGGCGGACGGCACGCCCTGGTGGTCGACCTCGGCCTGTCCCGCACCGCTGGCGCGCGGCTCGATCAGGTGCAGGTAGGCGAGCCCGAGCCTGTCGAGTTCGCCGATCAGGTGGCTGTAGAGCGGCATCGGCTCGGCTTCGCCGCTGTCGTTGGCCACGCCGAAGGGCGACAGGCGGATGCCGACCCGGTCCGGGTTCCACACCTGCGCGACCGCCCGGGTCACCTCGAGCGCGAGCCGCGCACGGTTGGCGATCGAACCGCCGTAGGCGTCGGTGCGCTGGTTGCTGCGGCTCTGCAGGAACTGCTCGAGCAGATAGCCGTTGGCCGCGTGCACCTCGACGCCGTCGAAACCGGCCTGCATCGCGTTGCGGGCGGCCTGGGCATAGCCGTCGATGATCCCGGGGATCTCGTCCAGGCGCAGCGCCCGCGGCGTCTCGAAGGGCTCGACCGTCATCTGCGCCGTCCTGGCCTTGCCCTTGGCGGCGATCGCCGACGGCGCGACCGGCAGCGCCCCGCCGGGCTGGTGCGACGAGTGCGAAATGCGCCCGACGTGCCAAAGCTGCAGAAACGCCAAGCCGTCCTTCGCATGTATCGCGTCGACGACGCCCTTCCACCCCTCGACCTGCTCGGGCGAGTGGATGCCCGGCGTGGCGGGTGCGCCCTGGCCGGAGGGCAGCACCTGCGAGGCCTCCGCGATGATCAGGCCGCCCTTGCTCGCGCGCTGCCCGTAGTACTGCGCGTTCAGCGCATTCGGAACATTGCCTGGGGTGGTCGCGCGCATCCGGGTGAGGGGCGCCATGACGACCCGGTGTGCGAGGGTGTAGGGGCCCAGCTGCAGGGGTTCGAAAAGCGGCTGCGTGGTCATTCCGGTTCTCCGTTCGATGTGGTGCACGGGCAGCAATCAACCCGATTGTGCAACGGTGCGCGGCTCGCCGCCCCGGTCGGGTCGCGCAAACACTGCGTCGCGCCACTGCCCGGCAGTACCAGGCTTGCGCCAGCGCGAGCGGTGGCCTTCGTCAGCCGCGCCTGGCCGAGCGACACAGTGCCGTCACTGCGGCCCAGTCGCCGCGCCTGACGAGCTCGGCCGGCGTCAGCCAACTGCCCCCGACACAGGTCACGTTCGGCAAAGACAGGTAGTCATCCAGATTGCCGGAAGAAACGCCACCCGTGGGACAGAACGCGACACCGGGGAACGGCCCGCCGAGGGCCTTCAGCATCGCGATTCCTCCGGATGCCGCGGCCGGAAAGAACTTCAGGAAATCATAGCCGTCGTCCAGGGCGGTCATCACTTCGCTCGCGGTCACCGCGCCGGGAAGCAAAGGCATGCCGAACTCCGCGCATGCGAGCCCCAGTTCCCGCGTGTACCCGGGGCTGACGGCAAAGGCCGCGCCCGCCTCGCGCGCGTTCGCGGCGTCGGCCCGATTCAGGACGGTGCCGGCGCCGACGACCGCATCCGGAAGCGCCCTGGCCATCGCTTCGATCGCCGGCAGCGCCGCGGCGCTGCGCAAGGTCACCTCCAGCACCCGCATGCCGCCTTCGAGAAGCGCCGTGGCCATCGGCACGGCATCCTTCGCATCCTCGATCACGATGACCGGAATCACGCGAACAGAATCGACGAGCCGTTTCATCTTCGCGCACGCATCGCTCATGTCGAGGCTCCGTCCGAGTTCGCAAGGAAGTTCCGGACCCGATCCCGGTCCGGAATCGGCGCAACCGCACCGTAGCCCGTGGTCGTCAATGCCGCTGCCGCATTGGCATAGCGCACCGCCGCGGGCAACGCGTCACCCGCCAACAGCCGCGCGAGAAGCGCGCCGGCGAAGCAATCGCCTGCCCCTGTCGCGTCGACCGCCCGGACCGCGTTTCCGGCGATCCGGTCGCGTGTGCCGGCCGCGCCGTAGAGCGCACCCTCGCTGCCCAGCTTGAGAACGACCATCCGGGCACCCGCCTCGAAACACCAGTCCAGGATCGCGTCCGGATCCGACAGGCCGCTGAACTCCCTCGCGTCCTCGACGCTCGGCAGGAACAGGTCGCTCAGCCCGACGGTCGCGCGAATCACCGCGCGCGCACGATCCAGCGGCCAGAGGCTCAGCCGCAGGTTCGAATCGAAACTCACCTTCGCGCCGGCCTCGCGCACCGACCGGATTGCCGCGAAGACACTGTCGCAGGCGCTTGAACTGATGGCCTGGCTGATTCCGGAGACGTGCAGCCACTTGCAGCCGCGGATCACGCTGATCGGAAGTTGCTCGGGCGTCATCCGGCTGGCGGCGCTGCCCGCCCTCAGATAGCTGAATGCGTGACCCTTCGGCCCGTGCGTGACGAAGTACACCGCGGTGTGGGCCGCGGGATCGCGCACGACGCCGCGCGTGTCCACGTTCTCGCGCGCCCACAGATCGAGGAGCAGGTCGCCGAAGGCGTCGGCACCGATCCGCGTGACGTAACCGACGCGTGCGCCCTGCCGGGCGGCGGCGATCGCGGCGTTCGACGTGTCGCCGCCGAAGCCCTGCAGAAAATTCGGGACCGACGGGTCGACCTGGTTGAACTCGATCATCGGCTCGCCGAGCGCGAGAATCTCCGGGTAGTTCGCGGTCGCGTCCGGTGCGCCCATGTTTCGCCGACTCCTTGCACAGCGACCAGATCGTGATGATCTCGCCTCGAAGCGCGATAATACCGGCCGGGCCAACGGGCGCTCGGGCGGACAACACCAAGGGCATCACAGTGGACGGTTTTCGGATCTCCAACAAGTCGCCGCGCACTCTCGACTGCCTTGCCGAGGCGACCCCGCCCGCGAGCGAATTGACGGGCAACGACCACAAGAGAGGGTTTGCGTCCGGCGTCGGCGCTGCGGCGCTCGCCCTCGCCGGCCTGCTTTTCCCGGTCGTCGCACACGCCTCGTTCCTCCCGCCCGAACTCATGGACCAGGCGGCGATGTACGTCGCCTGGTTCATCGTCGTCTGCGTACCGATCGGACTGGCCGTCCTGTTCTGGATGGTGCACGTCCTGCCGGAGAAGATCGCGCACAAGCGTCATCATCCGCAGCGCGACGCGATCAAGACGCTGTGCATGCTCTCGCTGGTGTTCGGCGGATTGCTCTGGC
>JAHEDO010000289.1 GCA_024641185.1 Burkholderiaceae bacterium
GACGATGCCACGATCTTCTACACCTCGGGCACCACCGGCAGGCCCAAGGGTGCGTTGGGCACGCACCGCAACGGCACCTACTCGACGGCCGCCGCGTTGTTCAACGTTGCGCGCAATTTCCTGCGGCGCGGCGAGCCGATCCCGGCACCGGACCCGGGCGCAGCGCAGAAGTCCGCGCTGCTGGCGGTTCCTTTCTTTCACACCACGGGCTGCCACGCGATCCTGTGCCCGTCGCTCTTCGCCGGCGGCAAGCTGGTGCTTCTGCACCGCTGGGACGCCGAAGTCGCGATGCGCCTGATCGAGCGCGAGCGCATCACCAGCGCCGGTGGCGTGCCGACGATCGCATGGCAGCTGATCGAGCACCCGGCGCGCGGCAACTACGACCTGACGTCGCTGGAGAGCGTCGCTTACGGCGGCGCACCGGGCTCCGCGGAACTCGTGCGCCGGATCAAGGACACCTTCCCGAAGTCCGCGCCCGGTCTGGGCTGGGGCATGACCGAGACTTCGGCCACCTTCACGGGCCATTCCGCCGAGGAGTACCAGAACCGGCCCGACAGCAGCGGCCCGGCGCTGCCGGTGTGCGACATGAAGGTGGTGGACGAGCGCGGTGAGGCGCTGCCGCCGCATGCGGTGGGGGAACTCTGGGCCAAGGGGCCGAACGTGGTCAAGGGCTACTGGAACAAGCCCGAGGCCACCGCCCAGACCTTCGCCGACGGCTGGCTGAAGACCGGCGACCTGGCCTACATCGACGAGGAGGGCTTCCTCTTCGTCGTCGATCGCAAGAAGGACATGCTGATCCGGGGCGGCGAGAACATCTACTGCATCGAGGTCGAGAACGTGCTCTACGAGCACCCGGCGGTGATGGACGCCGCGCTGGTCGGCATCGTGCACCGCACGCTGGGCGAGGAGCCCGGCGCGGTGGTGACGCTGAAGCCGGGCGCGCAGGCAAGCGAGGAGGACCTGCGCGCTTTCGTCGCCGAGCGTCTGGCGGCCTTCAAGGTACCCGTGCGCGTTGTGTTCTCGACCGAGACGCTGCCGCGCAACCCGAACGGCAAGATCATGAAGACGGAGCTGAAGCGGCTGTTCGACTGAGCCTGCAGTGCGCGCGTGACGCGCCGCGTGTCAGCCGCCCGGGGTCGTCGCGATCAGGTTGCCGTCGGCGATCCGGACGCGGTCACCGGGCTTCCAGCGACCGGCGGAATCGGTAAAGGTTTGCGTGCCGCCTTCATCCGTTCGAACGACCACCCGGTAGCGGATCTCGCGACGCATCTCCCGCTTGATCCGGCCGCCGGCATAGGCGCCTTCACCAACGCCGGCGATCGAACCGAGCCCGCTCGAGCCGCCTGAAGTGCGGAACGCCGTCACCGTCTCGACCGTGCCGCAGTTCTCGCAGTCGACGCCGCCGCGCGTGTTGCGCGCCGATGCGCTCGAGGCCGCATCGGCCGGCGCGCCGCTGACGGCGAGCGCCGGAGTCGCCGAAGACTGCGCAGCGGGTATCCAGACGACGATCGCAGCCGTACCGGCCCCGACGAACGCGATCACGCCGATGGACGCCGCGACGAGCAGCGGGTACAGGCGCGTGCCGCTTTCGCTTTGTTCCGGTGTCATCGTCGCCTTCCCTCATCAGGAATGGGCGCGACCGCTCGGCGGCGCGGGACGAACCCGGCGGCGGACCGGATCGCGCCCGACGCGGTTGCCGATCGCCGACGCGGACGCCGACCCGGCGACGCTACCCACGCCACCTACGCCGCCGCTGCCAACGGCGCCGGTTCCGGGACTCTGCCGGCTGGCATTGCCCGTGTGCCGCGGCAGCGGCGCGCCCCCCAGCAACCAGGCGGTGACGGCTGTCTTCGTGTTCATCTTGGGCTCCCTTCGGGCTGAACCGGTGAGCCAAGGTCAGGCTCCCTTCACGATGGATGCAATGACCGTGCCACGATGGAAAATCCCCGCAAAACAATGGTCTGGCAGCCCTGCGAAGGCAGGCGGCGTCGCACAATGGCGACGGCTTTCCGGTCAGCCTGGCAAGTCGTTGAAAACATTGAGAAAAGATTGTCGCCGAATGGCAACGGTCTTCAGTTCTTCGTGTGTGCTTGGGTTGGAGTCGGTCGGGTCGAGATGACGGCGGGCGTCCAGCGACCTGCCGAGCGCGTCTGCGCGGTTCGGTCCATACTCCGGCGCTGTGCGCCACAAACCACTCGATCAGGATCGAAACATGACCGCATCGACCATTCCGACCAAGGCCCTGCAATTGCGCAGCCTCGTCACCGCCGACGCCCGGCTGGAGCTCTCGCTGGTCGAGATCGACGTTCCAGTGCCCGGCCCCGACGAGGTGCTGGTGCGGGTGGAAGCCTCGCCGATCAACCCCTCCGACCAGGGCCTTCTGCTCGCGATGGCCGATCTGTCGAACGCGAAGGCGGGCGGCACCGCGCAGCGGCCGGTGATCACCGCGCCGATCTCGCCGGCGGTGATGAAGGCGCTCGCGGGGCGCGTGGGCGAGTCGATGCCGGTGGGCAACGAGGGTGCCGGCGTCGTCGTGAAGACCGGCGACTCGCCGCAGGCGCGCGCGCTGCTCGGCAAGACCGTCGCGATGATCGGTGGCGCGATGTACGCGCAGTACCGCTGCATGAAGGCGTCGCAGTGCCTGGTGCTGCCGGAGGGCGCGACGCCGGCCGACGGGGCCTCGTGCTTCGTGAATCCGCTGACCGCGCTGGGCATGGTCGGCACGATGGGGCGCGAGGGCCACAAGGCGCTGGTGCACACCGCCGCGGCGTCGAACCTGGGCCAGATGCTCAACCGTATCTGCATCAAGGACGGCATCGGACTGGTGAACATCGTGCGCCGGCCCGATCAGGCCGAGCTGCTGAAGTCGCAGGGCGCGGCGTACGTCTGCAATTCGGAGTCGCCGGCGTTCATGGAGGAGCTGACCGCGGCGCTGATCGCCACCGGCGCCACGATCGGGTTCGATGCGATCGGCGGAGGTCGGCTCGCCGGGCAGATCCTCGCGGGCATGGAGGCCGCGGTCAACGCGACCGCGAAGGAATACAGCCGCTACGGATCCAGCGTTCACAAGCAGGTCTACATCTACGGCGGGCTCGATCGCCGGCCCACCGAGATCGTGCGCAGCTTCGGGATGGCCTGGGGCGTGGGCGGCTGGCTGCTGATGCCGTTCCTGCAGAAGATCGGCAACGCCGAGGCGCAGAAACTGCGCGAGCGCGTGGCGCGCGAGCTGAAGACCACCTTCGCCAGCCACTACGATCGCGAGGTCTCGCTGGCGCAGGCGCTGTCACTCGAGGCGATCGCGGTCTACAGCAAGGCGGGCACCGGCGGGAAGTACCTGATCAATCCGTCACTGACGGACTGACCTCCGGGCGGCTGCACGGCGGTCGGGCGTGCGGACATCCCGGGCCGACGAGGCCCGCGTTCAGAAGGTGTCCGACGGCCCGTGCACCACGCCATCGGCCATCAGCCGCGCGATCTCCTCGTCGGACATCCCGAGCAGCGTGCGCAGGGTCTGCGCCGAGTGCTCGCCCAGGCGCGGCGACGGCGTGCGCACCGCGCCCGGTGTCGCCGACAGCTTCACCGGCACGCCGAC
>JAHEDO010000290.1 GCA_024641185.1 Burkholderiaceae bacterium
GCGGCCGCAGAAGTTGAAGCGGTCTGCGGCTTCGACGAAGACGGTTCGGTTCCTGTCGTCCGACAGGACAGAGCGTCGCGCGACGCGGGCGCCCGCGTGAACTGCCCGCCGCGCCGGCACTCACATCCGGGCACTCACATCCGGGCACTCACATCCGGGCACTCACATCCGGGCGATCAGATCCCGGCGCTTACATCCCTGCGCGCACGGCCGCGGCGCGGGTGTCCAGAACCGCGAGGTGATCCTGGATCGGCTTGTCACCGAGCACGCTGGCGACGGCCATCTTCACGATCTTGACCTGCTCGGCGGAATCGACGATGCCCCACAACTCCACCCCATTCGCCAGGACGATCACGTTGATCGCGTAGGTCCGAATCCCGGCTTCGCTCAGCCTGGCGTAGATTTCCTTGCGCTGAGCCGCCGAGTCGTCGTCGGGGACCCCGCCCTTGTAGAGCTGTCCCACGCACTGCAACAGATTCGAACGGCTGACGATGCCGACCAGGCGTCCGTCCCTGACCACGGGCACCCGTTTGATGTGACGGCGCTCGAGGGTTTCGGCCACGCTCCCGACGGTGTCGTCCTCGTGCACCGTGACCACCTTTCTCGTCATCACATCGGCCGCCGTGCGCCCGAAGGCCTTTTCGAAATCGGCCTCGCGCCGATGCGGATCACCGAACATGGACAACCACCAGGATCTCCTGCGGTAGGTCTGCGCCTCGGGTCGATTCATCAGGTCGCCTTCACTCACGATCCCGAGGACGCGCTGTTCGTCGTCGACGATCGGTATCGCGCTGATCCGGTGGTCCAGCATCGACTTGACGATGGATTCGACCGGAGTCTCGGGCGCGGCGGTGACCACCGCCACCGTCATGATGTCTTTCGCTTTCATCCGTTGTCTCGCGGGTTGAGTGAGTATCGCTGCGGCGCGTTCCGTACCTGCGCCTCTGCCCCGTTGGCCCGGCATCGCCGCCGCGGTCGGGGTTCCTTGTCCCGAAGATTATGCCTGCAGTCGACGCCGCGTTCGGTGCACGCCGATGGCCGGCAAACCGGGTGCTTCAATCGGCCCCCGACGAGCGTCCGCGCACCGCCGAATCGCCAGGCGGCTGAAAACGCAGCCTCAGCAGGCTCGCCGTGCTTGCCAATACCGCAAACCCGCTGCCGACCCACAGCGCGATCGTCGGCCCCTGCTCGATCGATAGCCCGAAGCAGGCCGCTGCCAGCGCCGCCCCCAGCGCCTGCCCGAGCATCCTCGCGGTCGCCACGATCCCGCTCGCGCCGCCGCTGCGCTCCGGGGGGGCGCTGCTCATGATCGCGTTCATGTTCGGTGCCTGGAACAGACCGAAGCCGGCACCGCAGAGCGCCAGCCGCCACGCGATGTCCGGGACCGACGCGTCGTGCGCGAGCATCGCGAGCATGACCATGCCGGCGCACAGCAGCAGCAGCCCCACGCCCCCGAGCGTCGCCGCCGGCCAGCGATCCGACAGCCGCCCCGCGTTGAGCGCCATCACGGACAGCACGAGCGGCCAGGGCGTCATCAGCAGGCCGGTGTGCATCTGGGACCAGCCCATCACCGTGTGGAACAGGAACGGCAGGGAGACGAAGGCGAGCCCCTGCGCCACGAACGACAGGACGGCCGTGGCCGCGGACAGTGCGAAGAGCGGGCGGCGCATCAGGTCGATCGCGAGCATCGGGGCGGGATGACCCGCCTGCCGGCGCAACAGCAGGACACCGCAGGCGATGGCACTGCCCCAGATGGCGCCGACCCGTGGCCACGGCGCGCGATGCGCCGCCTCTCCCAGCCCGAACACCAGCAACGCGAACATGCCGGCGGTAAGCGCCGCGGCGGCGAAGTCGTAGCGATGACCCGACGGCTCGGTCGCCGGCAGCGCGCGCAGCGCGAGTCCCAGTCCGATCAGCCCGACCGGCAGGTGCAGCAGGAACAGCGCGTGCCAGGACGTCAGCGACAGGATCAGCGACGCCATCGTCGGCCCGAACGCGAAGGCGATCGCGACGATCAGCGCGTACAGGCCGAGCCCGCGGCCGAGCGAGCGCGCCGGATAGATGAAGCGGATCAGCGCGGTGGTGACGCTGATGAGCGCGGCCGCCCCCAGGCCCTGCAGGAGTCGCGCCGCGATCAGCGCCGACAGCGAGGAGGCGAGCCCGCAGGCGAGCGACCCGATGGTGAACAGCACGAACCCGGCGAGACTCACGCGCCGATGGCCGATCGACTCCCCGAGTGCGGCCAGCGGAACGACCGCCGCGACCACCGCGAGCTGATAGGCATTGACCACCCAGACCGCGGCAGCGGCACTGCGCTGCAGGTCGGCGGCGATCGCGGGCAGCGCGGTGTAGACGATGGAAATGTCGAGCGTGACCTGCGTCGCGGCGAGCATCACGCTGAGCATCGCCAGCATCCGGTCGCGCTCCGGCAGGCCGTCGGAGCGGTCCATGATGGGCGCGCTCAGCCGTTTGCGTCGGAACGTCGCTCGGCGGGCGGGCGCGATCCCGCGCGATGCCGTGCGCCGGGTGCGGGCGGACGCTCGGGCGGGCCGGCGAAGCATTGCGCGATCGCCATCCAGCGCGTCGCGACCGCGCCTTTGACCGCGAGCGAGGTGTCGGCAATGTTGCGCGTCTGCGTAACCACCTGGCAGAACTCGACCGCTGAGCCTTCGATGTGCTCGTCGGCCGAGGGCTCGCCGAATTCCCAGATCGCGCCCGACGGCGCCCGCAACCGCAGGCGCGGCATGCTCGCCGGCGTTTCCACGCCCTGAACCTTGTGCGTCCAGCCGAAGGTATTGACGCCGAGAACGACGATGTTGCGGATCCGGTCGTGCTCCTCGCGCTCGACGCCGAGCAGATCGAACACGGCCAGACCGTGCGCCCAGGTCTCCATGTGCCGCGCGGTGATCGACGAGCGCACCGACATGTCGGGGCCCACCCATTTCACGCGCTGTTTCGGGTCGAGTGCCGACCAGCGCGCGCCCATGTCGACGTACCGGGCACGCCAGGCCTTCAGCAGTGCCGGTCCCGACAGTTCACCCAGCAACGCCGTCTCGCGCGCGCGGATGCCGACCTTCTCCAGGCCTCGCATGGCCTCGCCGGCCAGCTGCAGAAATCCGGCCTCGTCGGTGAGCGAGAGATCGGCGGCGCGATTCCAGAAGTGTAGGTGCCGGACGATGTCGTTGATCGTCCAGCCCTTGAATCCGGTCGCGGCATCCAGGTCGGCCGGCCCGAGATCCGCAATCAGCGCGTACAGCGCCTCGGACTCGTCGCGGAAATCGATCGCCTCCTGCATCACGGTGTTTCCTCCAGGGCGGTCGTCGCCTTGCGACGGCCGCCAAAAAGCCCGGCTTGCCCGGCGAGTGCGGCTGCCTCAGACCCGCTCGATGATGATCGCCGGGGCCATGCCGCCCGCGGCGCACATCGTCACCAGCCCGCGCTTCAGGTCCCGTCGCTCCAGCTCGTCGAGCAGCGTGCCGATCAGGATCGAGCCGGTCGCGCCGATCGGGTGGCCGAGCGCGATCGAGCCGCCGTTGACGTTGACCTTGTCGCGGTCGAGCTTCATGTCG
>JAHEDO010000073.1 GCA_024641185.1 Burkholderiaceae bacterium
TGATCACGCACGCCATGACGTTCTGGAACGTGGTCAACCTCGGCGGCCCGGCCGAGGTGAGCTTTACTTCGGTCTTCCTCGCGGTGCTGCCGCTGTTTCACACCGGCGGGCTCAACTGCTATTCGAACCCGGTGTTCCACGCGGGCGGCCAGGTGCTCGTGCCGCGCGCGTTCGAGCCGGGCGAGGCGCTGCGCATCTTCGCGGACCCTCAAATCGGCCTCACGCACTTCTTCGGCGTGCCCGCGCACTACCAGTTCATGCTTCAGCACCCCGATTTCGCGACCGCCGACCTGTCCACGCTGCGCGTGGCCGGCGTGGGCGGCGCGCCGATGCCGGTGCCGCTGCTCAAGGCCTGGCTGGCGCGCGGCGTCGCGCTGATCCAGGGCTACGGGATGACCGAGACCAGCCCGGGCGTGCTGTGCCTGGACCGCCGCGACGCGGCGCGCAAGATCGGCTCGGCGGGCAAGCCCCTGCTGCACACCGAGACGCGCGTCGTGGACGACGCGGGCCATGACGTGCCGCGCGGCGAAATGGGCGAGCTGTGGGTGCGCGGACCGAACATCACGCCCGGCTACTGGAACCGCCCGGAGGCGAACCAGACCTCGTTCACCGACGGCTGGCTGCACACGGGCGATGCGGCGCGCGTCGACGACGAGGGCTACTACTACATCGTCGACCGCACCAAGGACATGTACATCTCGGGCGGCGAAAACGTCTATCCGGCCGAGGTCGAGAGCGTGCTGTACCAGATTCCGCAACTGGCCGAGGCCGCGGTCATCGGCGTGCCCGACGAGCGCTGGGGCGAGATCGGCAAGGCGATCGTCGCGGTCAAACCCGGGCAGGTGCTCACCGCCGAGCAAATCCTCGATCATTGCCGCGAGAACCTCGCCCGCTACAAGCTGCCGCGCACGATCGAGTTCGTCGATGCGCTGCCGCGCAACGCCACAGGCAAGGTGCACAAGCCCACGCTGCGGCAGATGTTCGGCAAGACATCGACGGGCTAGGTGTACGCAAACCGCCCCGCGCCTATCCGATGCACAGGCAGCCCGCCGAGCCGAGCGCGGATCTCTGGCCCGGCCCATATAATCGACCGTAGGCAATGCGTATCGTGAAACCCGTCCGGACCATCGTGGCAGCGTGCGTCGCACTCGTCGGCGTGGTGAGCGCCGTACCCGCGCACGCCCAGGCGTCGATCGGTGGTGCCGTCGTCTGGCCCGGGCCGGTGTACGGGCCTTACGCGCCGTATTCGTACTGGGGTTACACGCCCTGGGACCCTTGCTTGTCAGGGATGTGCGCCTACGACGCCCAACTGCGGCGCGCCGTCAGACGCGAGATGCAATTGCAGGAGTTGCGCCGGGAGCTCGACATGCGCGCCGGCGACGGTTTTCCTGCCGCTGGGCAAAGCATCTACGGCGTGTCCCGCAGCCCGCCGCCGCCGACGCCCGAATCGCACCTTCAGCCTAGCTACCGGGGGTCCGGCGAAGTGCGCCCCGAATACCGCAGCGCGGGTCAGGCAAGGTAGGGCCGGCCCGACCAATCGCGCGGGGCCCCGGGGCGCTCGGTTGCCGCGCGCTCTCGGCTGTCATACCCCGGCCGGCCATCCGTCGGTCTCCAACGGAGAGTGCCCATGTTCGGTGACCTGATATTTCGGCAATTGTTCGACGCGGCTTCGTCGACCTACACCTACCTGCTGGGCGATCCGCAAAGCCGGCAGGCGGTGATCATCGACACGGTGTTCGAGCAGCATTTCCGGGACCGTGCTCTGGTCGAGGAACTCGAACTCCGACTGGTCGCCGCGCTCGAGACGCACTGCCATGCCGATCACGTGACCGGCGCATGGCTGATGCAGCAGGCCACCGGCTGCCGGATCGGGATCTCGAAGCGCTACGGCGATGCGATACAGGGTGCCGACCTGCGGCTGGATCACGGTGACCGGGTCGCCTTTGGAAAGCCTTACCTCGAAGTGCGCGCCACGCCCGGGCACACGGACGGCTGCATCACCTATGTGTCCGACGACCGTCGCATGGCATTTACCGGCGACTGCCTGCTGATCCGTGGCGCCGGCCGCTGCGACTTCCAGCAGGGCAATGCGAGCACGCTCTATCGCTCCATCACGGAGCAGATCTTCAGCCTGCCCGACGACTGCCTGGTCTTCCCGGGGCACGACTACAGCGGGCGCACCATGTCTTCGGTCGGCGAGGAGCGCGCGCACAATCCGCGCATCGGCGGCCATGCCGACGAGCGTGACTTCGTCGGCTTCATGGAAAACCTGAATCTCGCGCATCCGAAGCATATCGATGTCGCCGTGCCCGGCAATCAGCGCTCGGGCCGGCCCGATGACGCCAGGACGCCGCGTCCCGCGGACTGGGGGCCGGTGCGAAAGAGTTACGCGGGGCTGCTGGAGATCGAGCCGGAGTGGGTCGCCGAGCACCTCGATGAAGTACTCGTGCTCGACGTGCGCCAGCCCGAGGAGCAGGACGAGCGGCTCGGCCGCATCCCCGGCGCGCAGCTCATTGCGCTCAGCGAACTAAGGGATCGAGTGGCCGAAGTGGGCAGGGCCAAGCCCGTGATCTCCGTGTGCCATGCCGGCATGCGTTCCGCTCAGGCGACCGTCATTCTGCGCGAAGCGGGCTTTTCGGATGTCGCGAACCTGCGGGGCGGCATGCTGCTCTGGCGGCAGCTCGGGCTGCCGGTGATGAACGGGAACTGAAGAGACGGTCCCCTGTTCACCGCTCAGACGATCCCCTTCTCGCGCAGTTCCTTCAGTCGCTCGCCGTCGATCCCCAGCATCCGTCCCAATACTGCGTCGGTGTCCTTGCCCAGCTGCGGCGGGGGGTTGCGCACCGGCAGCCGCTGGCCGTCGAACTTGTATGGCGGTGCGAGAACATGCGTGCTGCCGGCCACCGGGTGCGGCTGCTCGGTGACCAGGCCGCCCTCGATCGAGCGCCGCGAATTCAGTGCCTCGAGCAGTCCCAGCACTTCACCGCAGGGTATGCCGGCGCGGCTCAGCCGATCCAGCAGTTCGCGGCGCGGCCGTCGCCCGATCTCGGCGTTGAGCTGCTCCACCAGCACCTGCCGGTTCGCGCCGCGCCCCAGGTTCGTCTTGAAGCGCTCGTCGTCGGCCAGGTCCGGCCGATCGATCACCGCCCGGCAGAAACGCTCGAACTGCGCGTTGTTGCCCACCGCGATCACCAGCGGCCCGTCCTGCGCCTCGAAGACGCCATAGGGAATGATCGACGGGTGCGCATTGCCCCAGCGCGGCGGGTCGCGTCCCATCAGCAGCGCCTCCAGCCCGTAGTAGGACGTGATCATCAGCCCGCAGTCGAACAGCGCCATCTCGATGTGCCGACCTTGCCCGGTGCGCTGTCGGTCGAAGAGCGCCGCGAGGATCGCCTGCGCCGAGTACATCCCGGTAAACAAGTCGACCGCGGCGACACCGAACTTGAGCGGCGGCAGGTGCGCATCGCCGTTGATTGCCATCAGACCCGCCTCGCCCTGTATCACCAGGTCGTATCCGGGGCGCGCGGCCTCGGGGCCGGAGCGGTCGTAGCCGGAGATCGAGCAGTAGACGATGTCGGGCTTGAGCGCGCGGATCTGCTCGTAACCCACGCCGAGCTTCTCTGCACCGCCGAACTTGAAGTTCTGCACGACTACGTCGCAGTGCGCCGCCAGGTCGCGGGCAAGCGACTGCCCCTCGGGCGAGTCCAGGTCCAGACAGACCGACTCCTTGTTGCGGTTGGCGCTGTTGAAATATGCGGTTTCGGTCTTGCCGACGCGCAGTCCCCAGTCGCGCGTGTCGTCGCCGCGCTTCGGGTGTTCCACCTTGATCACCTCGGCGCCGAGATCGGCGAGCGCCATCGCGCACATCGGGCCCGCGAGCACGCGCGACAGGTCGAGGACTCGGATGCCGTCCAGCGGCAGTCTGGGTAGCGCAGTTGTCATTCGGTTTCCGTCGATAAGGACTGGTGACCTAGTTCTGGAATGTCGCATCCTCGACCAGCACCTTGTAGGCGTAGCCGGCACCGAGGTTGACGTCCGTCTTGACGACACCCTTCGCGGTGACGACGTCGCCGACCTTCGGCAGGTCCTTGCTCGTCACCAGGATGTCGTCGGTGTTGTCGGCCGCGGAACCGGATCCGTCGCGCAGATGGACCCAGTTCTTGCCCATCACCCCGGCGGTGACCTTGACCACCGTGGCGTGGATCGCGACCGGCTTGCCCTTGAGCGCGAGGCGATCAGCGTTGACCTCGGCGACCGTCCGGCCGTTCGTGCCCTCGGCCTTCGCGACCTTCGATACCGGCGTCTCGGGCGCCTTGGCCACGCCGGCGTGGATCTGGCTGAGGCTGCCCCCGGCGGGCGGCGTTCCCGCGGCCGCCGACGGGGCAGCCGCGCCGGGTCCGGCGAGCGTGCCGAAGACAATGGTGTCGAAGGTGCGCTTGAGCGTCTTGCTCTCGAAATTGCGCATCACCATCGGATTGTCGATGGTGACCTGCGCGCCCTTCTTGATCGCCGCCTTGTTCACCGCCGCCCAGGTCTCTCCCTTCGCAGTCTTCAGGCGCAGGTAGGTGTACGCGTCGACATCCTTGACCTCGAGCACTTCGCCCTTCACCACCTGCGTGGCCGGCGGCGTGGCGTCGCCGGCCGCCCAGGCGAGGTGGACGGCAAATGCAGCGACGAGGGCGATGAGAAGTTTCTTCATGGTCGGATCCTTTGGTCTGGTTGTTCGGGTGCGTGCCCGATCCTCCGGGCAAGTATTGCAAATCTGTGGCCGGGCTTCCTGCGCCGCTGACTGCGGCACCGCTTGTGGCGTCAGGGCAGGGCCGCGTTCATCGGTCATCCGTTGTCCGTCATGCGGTCGAGTCTGAGTACCCAGGACGCCTCCCCGGGCGACAGCTTGTAGTGCAGCTGGCGCGTGCCGCCGGACGGGGCGGCGTTGGTGTCGCCCGCTCTGTAGATCGGGAAGCGACGCACGAGAGTGTTCCCGACAACCGCGAATTCGTCGTGTCCCATGTAGCCGTCGGAGGCTTTCGCGTCGTCGGTGATCGGTGCCAGTTGGATTTCGCTCAGCGACTTGCGGCGATTCGCGCTGTAAGCCACCAGCGAGCCGTAGGAGCCCGAGCCCGCCGATGTCACGTAGACGTAGAGTTCCGGCGAGCCGTCCGCGTTCAGGTCGGCCGCTTCGGCGCCGGACACCGTACCGTCGATTTCGCGCACGACCGGGGAGTTGTCCACTTCCAGACCGGAAGGCGTGATCTCGAGCTGGTTGATCGAGCCGCTGTTGGCGCTCGCGACGCGAAAGGTCACGCCCTGCAGCGTGAGGGACCGGTCGAAGGGCGACTGCAGTGTGGGTTGCGGGCGCAAGCCCGCTTCCACCGGCGACGTGGCGACCCCACTGCACCCGCCGAACGCCGCCAGTGTCAGTGCAGCCAATGGCAGGAGGCGGGCACGATGTTTGCGCATGGGAAGAGCCCTGTCAGTCATCACGACGTGCGAGGATACTTGATCCGGGCAAAACCGGCCGTGTGCAGGGCGCGGCGCAGGTCATGCACCCATCGCTCAGCCTCGCGGTCGTGCGCGTTCAGGTGGACCGCTGTTCGGGCCCGAACGAATCTTTCTTGCTGCACGCGCGCATCTGCGCCCACAATCCCCCCACAAGGCAGGCCGGCCTCGCAGGGCTCGGCCGCCAAAGGCATGGCGCCCGGTGCATCGGGTATGCCTGCTCAAAATTTTCACACAGGAGGGCGCGCAAGCATGACGACGCAGTCAATAGAGGCCGACTACCTGATCGTCGGCGCAGGCGCAACCGCCATGGCCTTCGTCGACACGCTGCTCAGCGAGTCCGATGCGCAGGTGGTGATGGTCGACCGGCATCACCGCCCCGGCGGGCACTGGAACGACGCCTACCCGTTCGTGAGGTTGCATCAACCGTCGGCCTTCTACGGCGTCAATTCGCGCCCACTGGGCAGCGGCGCGAAGGACGCCGTCGGCCTGAACCAGGGTCTGTACGAGCTCGCCTCGGGCCCCGAGGTGCTGGACTATTTCGAGCAAGTGATGAACCAGCGCTTCCTGCCGTCGGGCAGGGTGCGCTACTTTCCGATGTCCGACTACGAGACCGGGCCCGCCGGCGAGCACCAGTTCACTTCGCTGGTCAGCGGCGAACGCCGAACGGTGAAGGTCCGCAGGAAAGTGGTGAATGCGACGCACGCGCAGACGGCGGTACCTTCGACCCATCCGCCGAAGTACTCGGTCGCACCCGGCGTGCGTTGTATTCCGCTGAACGACCTTCCGAAGATTCGACGAGCGCCCGCGGGCTACGTCGTCGTCGGGTCGGGCAAGACCGGCATCGACGCCTGTCTCTGGCTGCTGCGCAACGGTGTTTCTCCGGCCAGCATCCGCTGGATCATGCCGCGCGACGCGTGGTTCCTGGATCGCGCCAAAATCCAGCCGGGACAGGACTTCTTCGGATCGTTCATCGGCAGCGTCGTCGGGCAGTTCGAAGCGATCGCGTCGGCGTCTTCGATCGCGGACCTGTTCTCTCGGCTCGAGGCGGAGGGTCTGCTGTTGCGCATCGATCCCTCGGTCGAGCCGACCGTGTACCGATGCTGCACCGTCACCAGGGCCGAGTTGCGCGAACTGCAGCGCATCGAATCCGTCGTTCGCATGGGGCGGATCCGGTCGATCGAGCCCACGCAGATCGTGCTGGAGCACGGCAGCATCCCGACCGAACCCGACTGTCTTTACGTCGATTGCAGCGCCAACGGGATACCGGCTCCGCCCGCGATGCAGATCTTCGACGGCGACACGATCAACCTGCTGATGGTGCGCACCTGCCAGCCCGTGTTCAGCGCCGCCCTGATCGCATATGTGGAAAGCCACGTCGCCGACGAAGCCGACAGGAACGCGATGTGCAGGGTGGTTCCGTCACCCGAGATTCCGACCGACTGGATCCGGATGTGGGAGGCCTCCCTGCACAACCGGTATCTCTGGGGCAGGCACGAAGGGTTGGCCGGATGGCTCGCGCAGTCGCGCCTCGACGGACTGACGGGGACGGTCCTCGGGGTGAGGGAGGACGAAACGGATAAGCAGGCGCTGCTTGCCCGGTATCGGGCCAGCGTCGGGCCTGCAATGGCGAAGCTGCCGCAATTGATGGCGGCGATCGCCGGATCGTGAGAGGAACCCGATGAACGAACCGACCCTTCAGACGCTGGATGTCAACGGCATCCGCATGCGAGTCGCCACCCAGGGGGCCGGGCCGCTGGTGCTGATGTGCCACGGCTTCCCGGAGTCCTGGTACTCGTGGCGGCAGCAGCTGAGCGCGCTGGCCGCCGCGGGTTACCGGGGCGCGGCGCCCGACATGCGCGGCTATGGTGGCACCGATGCACCGCCGGAAGCGGATTCGTACACGATGCTGCATCTCGTGGGCGACATGGTCGAACTGGTCCACGCGCTCGGGGAGACTCGGGCCGTGATCGTCGGCCATGACTGGGGCGCGCCGGTGGCGTGGACCGCCGCGATGCTGCGGCCGGACCTGTTTCGTGCCGTGGTCGGCATGAGCGTGCCGTTCTCGCCGCCGAGCAGGGTCGACCTGCTCAGCGCACTGGAGCAGAACGGCGTCCGAACCTTCTACATGCAGTACTTCCAGACGCCCGGCGTGGCCGAGGCCGAACTCGAGGCGGATGCCGAAGCGACGATCCGGCGCCTCTACTTCAGCATGTCCGGCGACGGGCCGGATCGCGTGGTGGCCGGGATCATGTCGCCTGGTGCCGGCTTCCTCGACGCCACGGTCGAACCCGAGGTGCTGCCCGAGTGGCTCGGCCCCGAAGACATCGCCTATGTCGCCGCCGAGTTCAAGCGGACCGGGTTTCGGGGCGGACTGAACTGGTACCGCAACGTCCGGCGCTCGTCCGAGCTGCTGGCGCCGTGGCGCGGCTGTACCGTGCGCCAGCCATCGATGTTCGTCGCCGGGGCACGCGACGACGTCTTGAAGTTCCCCGGAGCCAAGTCCCGGATCGAAGGTCTGCCGCGCATGCTGCCCGGCCTGCGCGGCAGCCACATCCTCGCAGGGGCCGGTCACTGGGTTCAGCGCGAGCGCGCCGCAGAGGTCAACGAGCTGCTGATCGCGTTCCTGAAGGGGCTGTAGACGGCTCGCCGTTCAATCCGTTGACGGCGGTGCGGCGCACACCTGATCGTAGCGATGGCGCTGCTTCAGCAGGCCGTTGTATTCGAAGATGTCCAGTGTCCTCTCATAGGCCGCGTGCGTGATTTCCGTATGCTGCGTCCAGCAGCCGAGCTGCTGATACGTCGCGATGCACTCGGCGAGAACGCTTTCGCCGATATTGGGGAAGTACGACTTCTCCGCCCTGGCGATCTCGGCGGCCGGCGCCTCGTTCATGTAGGTCCTGGTCTTCTTGTAGGCGCGCATGAACGCTTTCGCCATGTCGGTCTTCAGCCAGTCGCGGGTCGCCGCAAGGCTGGAAAAACCGCATGGTCCGATCTGTTTTCCGACCTGGGCCACGATGTGTCCGAGGCCGTCGGCCTGCAATTGCTGCGGGAACGGCCCCTGCTGCTGGACGTACTGCCCCTGCCCGCTACGGAAGGCCTGGTCGATTTCGGCGGCACCGCCAGGGCAGATGGGCGTGATCTTGTCGAAGTCGATCCCCGCCCTGTGACAGGCGTACTTGAACATCGCGAGCGGCTGGCCACCCTTGAACATCACGACTTCCGCGCCTTCCAGCTTGTCCCAGGTGAAGGCGGGATCCGCCTGGCGTCCGGTGAGAAAGAACCCGTCCATCTCGTTGATCTGGGCGAAGTGGACCGCGGCAGGCGTCTCGCCTTTGTTGAGCGACGTGAACGCCTGGCTCAGGGCCGACTGAACGACGTGCGCGGACCCGTCCTGCAAGGCGGTGATCGCCGAGCCTCCGGGCGGAGCTACCGACCACTCGGGGTCGAGGCCCTCCTCCTTGAGGAACCCGCCGGACATCGTCGAAATGAGTGGCGAGTAGAACGCGGAAAACAAAGTGAACTGGATGCGGATCTTGTCCATGTCGTTGAATCCCTGGATGCGCCGGCGGCCGCCGATGTCGTGGAGTCCATCCTAAGTCATTCTCCGATGCGCCGCGCTGCGGCGGTTGGTGGTGCGACCGGTGTCGACGTCCCAGTACGGTACGGGCCCGAAACGCTCGGCCAGGAAATCGATGAAGCTGCGCACCTTGGGCGGGAGGAACTTCCGATTGGGATAGACCGCAAAGACGGAGAATTCGTCGAGCGCCCAGTGCGGCAGGACCCGCACGAGCCGTTTCTGTCTGAGGGCCTCGTGAACGAGGAAGGTCGGTTCATAGATCAGACCGAGGCCTTCGATCGCGGCATTCATCAGCACGTCGCCGGTATTGCTGCGCAGGTTCCCCGCGACGCGAATCGTTCTTGCCTCGCCTTTGCGACTCAGGCGCCAATCGTTGCGATACGTCGAGCCGGAGTAGAAGAGGCAGTTGTGACTGCGCAGATCTTCGGGCAGCTTGGGAGTTCCGTGCGTCTTCAGGTAGGCCGGTGACGCAAAGATCGCAAGGCGGGCAGGCGCGAGCCGCCGCGCGATCAATCCCGGGGCGACGTCCCTGGTGACTCGCACGGCAATATCGAATCCTTCTTCGACCAGATCGACGATCCGCTCGTTGATCGAGAGGTCGACCTCCACGCCGGGGTGGCGCCGCAGGTAAGCGGCGACGGCGCGATCCAGGTGATGGGTCCCGAAGACTGCCGGCGTCGTGACCCGCAGCGTCCCGCGCGGACCGTCGCTCGCCCGCGCCGCCGACCCTTCGGCTTCCTCGATCATCGCAATGATCTGCGTTGCGCGCTGATAGTGGTCACTGCCGGCTTCGGTGAGCGACAGCTTGCGCGTGGTGCGGTGCAGGAGACGGACCCCGAGATGCGACTCCAGCTGCGCGACATACCGCGTGGCCATGCCGCGGGACAGATCGAGTCTTTGCGCCGCACCGACAAAGCTGCCGGCGTCGACGACGGCGGTGAACACCCGCATGCTGGTCGCGATATCGATCGTCATGATTGCTTGATAAAAGTAAACAATTAATCGCAATTCTGGCGGTTTATCTATTGATCGGCAACGTATCAAATGCGTACATCCGCTCCCGGCCGGCGCCAGGTCCGGGTACCCGCTGTGCAAGCCCACCGATGGAGATCGAACATGAACCACCAGCCTTATGTCATGAGCCCGATGAACTACCCGCAACCGTTGAACGTGGTCGGAGAGCGCATCACCGTGCTGGCGTCCGGCCAGGCGACCGGGAGCTACGAGATCTTTCTGCAGGCGGGCCCGGAGGGCAGCGGCCCACCGCCGCACTCCCATCCCTGGGACGAGGCCTTCTACGTGACCAGGGGTGAGATCGAATTCGGTATCGGAGAAGAGGTGACGACGGCGTTGCCGGGCACGCTGGTGCATTTGCCCGCGCAGACCACGCACTGGTTCCGCTTCGGCAAGGGCGGTGGCGAGATGGTTTCCGTGACCTCACGCCTGGCGGCATCGCGCATGTTTGCCGACATGGATCGGGAAATTTCACCGGACGCGCCAGACCTCGCCAAGCTGGTCGGGATTGGTCACCGTCACGGGCTGACGGTGGCGGTTTGACGACGGAGCCTGGCCGGCGCCATGCATGGCCCCGGGCGTGACCTGCCGGGGCGTCGGCAGCGTGGCGCGGGCCGGCCGTCGTGTCCCGGCGGTCACGCCCAGTGCACGCTGCGACCGCTCGCGTACCAGGCCGCGACCTGCGGCGCGATCGCGGCCTCGATGCGGCTGCGCCTGACCTTCATCGTCGGCGTGAGGAAGCCGTTCTCGATCGACCAGGGCTCCGTCGCGATGACGAGCATGCGCAGCTGTTCGTCGTCGGCCAACTGGCGGTTGACGTTGCGCAGCAGCTGTTCCAGTTCGCTTTCCACCCGTGCGCGAACCGACGCATCCGCCAGGCGTTGTCGCAGGTCCTCGGCGAGCACCACGAGTGCATAGGGCGCCGACTGGCCCAGGCCGGAGACCAGGGACAGCTCCACCATCGGGTGGACGTTGATGAGATTCTCGATCGGCGCCGGCGCCACGTACTTGCCCTTTGCCGTCTTGAACAGTTCCTTGGCGCGGCCGGTGATCTTGAGCAGGCCGTCGGGCCGACGCTCGCCGAGGTCTCCGGTGCGGAAGAAGCCGTCGTCGGTGAAGGAGGCGGCGGTCAGCTCGGGCTGCTTGTAGTAGCCGCTGAACTGCCCGGGGGACTTGATCAGGATCTCGCCTTCGGGGCTGAGTCGCACCTGCACGCCAGGCAAGGGCACGCCGACATAGCCCGGCTCTCCGAATTGCTCGTTGGACGTATGCGAGTACGAATTGTCTTCGGTCATCGCGTAGCCTTCGAAGAGTTTTAGCCCGAGGCGCCGGTACCAGGCGATGAGATCGGCGGGGATCGGCGCCGAACCGCTGCCGGCCTGGATCACCGCATCCAGTCCGAGACCCTTGAGCACCTTGCGCCCCACGATACGGCCGATCAGCGGGATGCCCAGCAGCCGGTCGAGCTTGCCTGGCGGCATCTTCTCGAACACGCCCTGCTGGAATTTCAGCCACAAGCGCGGGACCGAGATGAACATCGTCGGGCGCGCCCGCTGCAGGTCCTGCAGGAAGGTGTCGAGTGATTCGGCGAAGAAGATGTGTGTTCCGCCGTCGACGAGCGACGCGGCTTCGACCCAGGAGCGCTCGAAGCTGTGCGCCAGCGGCAGGTACGACAGCATGCGGGACTCGCCGCCCGTGCCCAGACGCCGCCGCGAGTCGTTCACGATGCCCTCGGCTGCGCGCGTCAGGGCGCCGAAGCTGACCATCACGCCCTTGGGCAGCCCGGTGGAGCCCGAGGTGTAGATCAGCATCGCCAGGTCATCGGCGCCGCGCCGTGGCCTGCCCTGCAGCGGCGCCGTGCGCGTGGCGATCGCGTCCCAGGTCTCGAGCGTCGTTTCCGGCGCCAACGGAAAAGCGATGGCCGGCAGGCCGGCCGGCACACCGGCCTGCTGCTGCGGCCAGGTATCGAGCTTGCCCACGAAAAGAAGGCTCGCCTCGCTGTGCTCGAGCACGTAGCGAAGGGTTTCCGCCGTCTCGGTGGGGAAGATCGCCACCGTGGTGTAGCCGGCCATCCAGATGGCGAGTTCGGCCATGATGAAGTGCGCGCAGTTCTTCGACAGGATGGCGATGCGGGCTCCGGGCGCGAAGCCGCGGCTGCGCAAATGCGCCGCCATCCGGCGCGACTGCTCGAGCGCCTCGGCCCAGGTGTAGTCGATCACCCTGCCGTCGCCGACGGGCTGGGTGAGGTAGACGCGCTCGGGCTGGCTGGTCTCGTGGCCGAGCACGTAGTCGAGGATCAGCTTTGATTCGCTCATGTTGTCGCTCCGCGCCGCAGCCCGCGATCAGCCTGCTCAGAAGTTGCGCAACTTCCAGAGGCGGGCGGCACGACCGATGAACGCGCCGCCGAACGCTCCGTACAACCCGCTGGCGGGCGTGGCGAACACCTCGTCAGTGCCGAGCGCAGGTTGCATCGCCAAGGCTACACCGCGACCGCATACTTGACGCTGAAGCTGCCCAGGATCAGGGTCAGCGATGCAGTGACGCGACGATTCCGGGTCTGGTGAAGTCCAAGCCCGACAAGTGCGAACAGCAGCGGCCAGACCCGCAGAGGCGTGTTCGTGACGATGCGCTGAAGCACGCCGAAATCACCCGCGTCTAGCCGAGCAGCGCTCCCCGAACCGGCGAGACCGGCAGATGGATCGTGCGTGTCAGGTAGCGCGATTCCGGCGCACCTGCCCGCAATGCCGCGAGCCACTCGTCCGGGCTGAATTCGACGCCAATCGGATTGACCGCGAACGAATCGCCCGTCATGAATGCATTGGCGTCTTCGGCCGTCGGGTAGCAATCGACCTGGAACTCCATCTGGTTTCGGTCCGGGTCGGCGTAGTAGAGC
>JAHEDO010000291.1 GCA_024641185.1 Burkholderiaceae bacterium
GCTGATCCTCGGGGACCGCCAGACCGGCAAGACCACGATTGCGCTCGACGCGGTGATCGGCCAGCGCGACACGGGTGTCCTGAGCGTCTACTGCGCGATCGGGCAGCGCGGAACCGACGTCGCTCGCGTCGTCGAGACCCTGCGCGCGCGCGGCGCGCTCGAGCACACTGTGGTGCTGGTCGCCGGCGGCGACGAGCCGCCAGGACTGCAGTTCATCACCCCCTTTGCCGCGATGTCGATCGCCGAGCGCTTCATGGCGGACGGTCACGACGTGCTGGTCGTGTTCGACGACCTGACGCGGCACGCGCGCGCCTACCGCGAGCTGTCGCTGCTGCTGCGCCGCCCACCGGGCCGCGAAGCGTATCCGGGCGACATCTTCTACCTGCACTCGCGCCTTCTCGAACGGGCCACGCACCTGCGCAGTGAGCACGGCGGGGGCTCGATCACCGCGCTGCCCATCGTCGAGACCCAGGGCCAGGACATCTCGGCCTACATCCCGACGAACCTGATCTCGATCACCGACGGCCAGCTGTACCTGTCGCCCGAGCTCTTCCGTACCGGCCAGCTGCCTGCGATCGACGTCGGCCGTTCGGTCTCCCGGGTCGGCGGAAAGGCGCAGTACCCCTCGTATCGCGACGTCACGGGCGAGCTGAGACTCGCCTACTCGCAGTTCGAGGAGCTCGAGGCATTTTCCAGGTTCGCCACAAGGCTGGACGCGGACACGCGGCGCACGATCGAACGAGGGCGTCGAATTCGCGCGGTGCTGTGCCAACCGGCGCACACGACGCTCGGCCCGGCCGATCAGCTCGTCGTCCTGAAGGCCGCGCTCGACGGACTCTTCGACGACATCGACCTGCAGCAGGTCCCGGCGGCGGAAGCCGGGTTGCGAGAGGCGGTGCGTGCAAGCTGCGGCGACCTGTGCGAGCGGATCGACGAGGGCGAGGGGGTCGACGCCGACGGCTGGCTGCGACTGATGGAGCAGGCCAGGCGGCACATCGATCTGATCCGCGCAGCACCCGGCGGCGGGGGCGACCATGGAGAGCCTTGAGCAGCTGCGCGGGCGGTTCGAGGCGCTCACCGACCTGCAGGCGCTGGTCGGCACGATGAAGGCGCTGGCCGGCGTCGGTGTCCACCGGCTGGACGAGGCGGCGCGCTCGGTCGCGCAGTACTACCGGACGGTCGAGCTGGGGCTGCACGTGATGCTGCGCGCGACGCCGGAGGGGCCGCTTCGGCCGGCGCGAGCGCGCGCAGCGCGGGGAGCGATCGTGTTCGGCTCGGATCACGGGCTTTGCGGTCGATTCAACGAGGACCTCGTCGAGTTCGCCGCCGAGCGGATGGCCGCGCTGGTGCGCGACGACAGGCCGCTGAGGTTGCTCGCGGTCGGCGCACGCGCCGGATCGCTGCTCGAGTTGCGCGGGCATCCGCCGGAAGCGGAATTCTTCGTGCCGGGCACCCCGGAGGCGGCGACGCCGAGCGTACGCGAGATCCTGTCGAAGATAGACGACTGGCGCGCCGAAGGTGTCGAGGAGGTGGCGATGCTGCACCAGCGCCCGCGGCCCAACGGCCGCTGCCGCCCGGTGCTCGTGCCGCTGCTGCCGGTGGCGCCGCACCGCTTCCGCAGCATCGAAGAGCAGCCGTGGGCCTCGCGCTCGCTGCCGATGTTCACGATGGCCCCGGCGGCGCTGCTCTCGGCGCTGCTGCGGCAGTACTTCTTCGTGTCGGTGTTGCGCGCGCTGATCGAATCGATCGCGGCGGAGAACGCCAGCCGGCTCGCGGCGATGCAATCGGCCGAACGAAGCCTGGAGGAGCGCGGCGCGGAACTGCTGGCGCAGTTGCGGCGCAAGCGCCAGGATCGGATCACCGACGAACTGCTCGACATCGTTTCCGGCTACGAAGCGCTCGGCGGCCCGGGCGGTCCTCGCGGCAGGTAGGCAGTCCGTGGCCGGTCCGTGGGCGATCCGTGGCCGGTTCGCGGGCGGTTCGCGGGCGGTTCGCGGACGGTCCGTGGCCGGTTCGCGGGCGATCCGTGGCCGGTTCGCGGGCGATCCGTGGCCGGTCCGCGACCGCTGCCCGCCCTTCTCCCTCTATTTCAGTCGCTCGCCCGCGCTGTCGTAGACCTCGATCGTGACAGGGATGCCCTGACGCACGCTCTGCGTGACGGTGCAGAACTCCTCGAACTGCGCGAGTGCGCGGTCCAGGTGCTGCAGTGTCGCGCCGGGCGCACCGAGGGTGATCTTCACCGCGATGTTCATCACGCGCATCCGGTTCTCGGGGTTGCGGTCGACGGTCGCCGTCACCTGCGTGCGGATCGGTTCCGGCGCCTGCTTGAACTTGCGCAACGCGAACAGCAGGCTGTCGGACAGGCAGTTGCCCACCGAGGCGGCGAGCAACTGCATCGGGTTCGGCCCCGTCCCCTGGCCGAGCGGCGGATGTTCGTCGCCGTGGATCGTGGGCACGCCGTCCGGGAAATGGATGGCGAAACGAAAATCATGCTCCTGCTCGAGGGAGACTTCAACGAGCTGCGCCATGGTGTCCTCGCAATCAGTGTCCATCACCAATATACGCGCGTGGGTGAGCGCTTTCGCGCATCGACGAACCGGGTCGCCGCGCATCCGTACGCTCGCGTCCCGTCAGTCGCCGCGTCGTCTCTTCCTGCTCCCGAGCACCGCCAGCACCAGTGCCCTGGCGTCGACTCTGGCGCCGATGCGCGCCAGCATCAGGAAAGAGCCGACCAGCTTGCGGTGCAGGAACATGGTCTGCGGAGGCGGCGTGCGCAACAGTCCCTGCCGCACGCCGAGATCGAATCCGAGCGCGCGAGAGCGCGGCGGCAGGTCGGACGCCGCGAAGTCGTACCGCCCGGCGTGCCTGAGCGGTTCGCACACGAGCATGATCAGCTCGGTAGTCGCCTCGATCTGCTCAGGCGGATCGTCGTCGGCCGCGTAGCCGATCGTGACCGCATGACGGGCGACGGCTTCGCGGTCGCCGTCGATCAATGCGCGGGTGATCCGGGCGTAGTCGTCGACGAATCCGGCCTCGAAGCGGATCGTCGAGCCGAAGTCGAGCAGCACGACCTTGCCGGTGTCCCGCTGCCACAGGTAGTTGGCGAAGTTGGGGTCGGTCTGCATCGTGCGGAACTCGAACAGTTCCCTGAACATCAGCCCCTCGAGCAGCGTGCCGACCGCGTCGCGCGTGGCCTGCGCGACGCCGGGCTCGGCGAGGGTCTCGAGCGGCTCGCCCTCCATGAAGTCCATCGCGAGAATGCGCTGGGTCGTCAGGTCGTGGTGCACGCGCGGCAGGGTCAGCCGCGGTTCGTCGGCGACGAGCGTCGCGTAGCGCTCGAGAAACTCCGCTTCCGCGAGATAGTCGGCCTCCTGTCCGAGTTGCCGGGCGGCTTCCGTGGTCAGGCCCCCGACGTCGATGTCGCCGGGAAAGACCTTGAGCAGGCGCAGCAGGCTCGCGAGGTTCTCGACGTCGCTGCGGATCGAGCGCGCGATGCCGGGGTACTGGATCTTCAGCGCCAGATCGCGGCCGTCGGCGGTGTAC
>JAHEDO010000074.1 GCA_024641185.1 Burkholderiaceae bacterium
CAGGCAAGGTTGTCAAGCGCCGTGCCCCAGAGCACCGCCTTCTTGCCTCCCGCGTTCATCGCGACGTTGCCGCCAACGCAGGAAGCCTCCAGCGAGGTCGGGTCGACTGCGAACACGAGCCCCGCGCGGTCCGCGGCGTCGGTGACGCGCTTGGTGACCACGCCGGCCTGCGACAGGATCGTGGGAACCTCCCGGTCGAGCCCGGCAAGCCGGATCGCCTCGACCGGGCCGAGCGCTTCCAGCTTCTCGGTGTTGATCACCGCCGACATCGCCGTGAGCGGGACCGCGCCGCCGGTGTAGCCGGTGCCGCCACCGCGCGGGATGATCGTCAGGCCCAGTTCGATACAGCCGGCGACCAGGCCAGCGACCTCGGCCTCGCTGTCGGGGGTCAGCACCACGAAGGGGTACTCGACGCGCCAGTCCGTCGCATCCGTGACGTGGGAGACGCGCGACATCGCGTCGAACTTGATGTTGTCTCGATCGCTGTGGCGCCCGAGCAGGCGCACCGTGCGGCGGCGCATGCGCTCGATCCCGGAGAACTCGTCCGAGAAGCTCGTCACCGCCGCTCTCGCAGTCTCCACCAGCCGGCGGACCCTTTCGCTGCGTGCGATCGCGGCCGAGTCGGCCTGCGCCGGCACGGCACCCGCCTGGCCGAGGTCCCCGGTGCGGCGCTTGTCGATCTCCCCGAGCCGATGGTGCAACGCGTCGATCAGCATCCGTCGGCGGCGCGGATTGTCGATCAGATCGTCCTGCAGGTAGGGATTGCGGCGCACCACCCAGATGTCGCCGAGCACCTCGAACAGCATCCGCGCCGAACGCCCGGTGCGACGCTCGGCACGCAGCTCGTCCAGGATCTGCCAGGCGTCGGCGCCGAGCAGGCGGATCACGATCTCGCGATCGGAGAACGAGGTGTAGTTGTACGGGATCTCGCGCAGCCGCACCGGCGCGTCGGCCTGCGGAAGCACCACGGAAAGGGGGATCGGCGCGTTCATGGAACCAGCGATTCTATCGACGTTCATCTTGCAGTGCAGCGAAGGCCCTGCCCGGTTCAGTGCCTACCCGGGTGACTGCCCGCTAACCGGACAGCGGCTTGAGCAGCTGCGTCCACCACGAATTGGGCACCCAGAGCAGCGCCGCCGTCATCAGCGTGTAGCGCAGGAACTTCCCGATCGACATCCAGAAGACGCAGGGCCAGAACGCCAGCTTGAGCCAGCCGGCGACCGCGCACAGCGGGTCGCCGACCACCGGCAGCCACGCGAAGAACAGTACCTTCGGGCCCAGCCGTTCGAGCCAGCGGATGTGGCTCTCCCGCTTGCGGGCGAATGCCTCGTGGGCGCCGTAGCCCATCCAGTAATCGACCATCCCGCCCAGGGTGTTTCCGGCGGTCGCGACGAACACCACGACCCAGAACTGATCGGGGTTGAGCTTCGCATAGCCGAAGACCGCCGGCTCCGAGCCCATCGGCAGCAGCGTCGCCGACACGAAGGCGATCACGAACACCGAGCTGAGCCCGTGCCTTGGCAGCGCGAACCACTCGATCAGCCGCAGGACGAAGGCTTCCATCCCTATGGAGTTTAGGGTATCCGGGCCGCGCGGCCCGACGCCTCCGGACGGCACCCCTTCACTTGCGGCGACACGACGGGAATCGGCCCGGCGGCTGGAACGGATAGAATCGCCAGCTTCATGGGTACTCAATATCTGAAGCGAATCCTGACCGCGCGCGTCTACGACGTCGCCGAGGAATCTCCGCTCGAACCCGCGCCGTTACTCAGCGAGAGACTGGGCAATACGCTGCTGCTCAAGCGCGAGGACATGCAGCAGGTGTTTTCGTTCAAGCTGCGGGGCGCCTACAACAAGATGGCGCATCTCACGCCGGAGCAGCTGGGTCGGGGCGTCATAGCGGCATCGGCCGGCAACCACGCGCAGGGCGTGGCGCTGGCCGCGCAGAAACTGGGCTGCCGCGCGGTAATCGTGATGCCCGTGACCACGCCGATGCTGAAGGTCGACGCGGTCCGGGGTCGCGGCGCCGAGGTCCTGTTGCACGGCGACTCCTACAGCGATGCTTACGCGCGGGCGCTCGAACTGCAGCAGGCGCAGGGGCTGACCTTCGTGCACCCGTTCGACGACCCGGACGTGATCGCCGGCCAGGGAACGATCGCGATGGAGATCCTGCGCCAGCACCAAGGACCGATCGACGCGATCTTCGTCGCGATCGGCGGCGGGGGGCTGATCTCCGGAATCGCCGCGTACGTGAAGCAGGTGCGCCCGGAAATCCGCGTGATCGGCGTGCAGACCACCGACTCCGACGCAATGGCACGCTCGCTCGCGGCGGGCCGGCGGATCGAACTGCAGGACGTCGGGCTCTTCTCCGACGGCACCGCGGTCAAGAAGGTCGGCGAAGAGACCTACCGCTTGTGCAAGGCGTACGTGGACGAGATCGTGCTGGTGAACACCGACGCGATCTGCGCCGCGATCAAGGACGTTTTCCAGGATTCCCGCGCGATCCTCGAACCGGCCGGCGCGCTGGCGATCGCCGGGGCCAAAGCCTGGGTCGAGCGCGAGGGCGTGCGCGATCGCACGCTGATCGCGATCGCCTGCGGCGCGAACATGAACTTCGACCGGCTGCGCTTCGTGTCGGAGCGCGCCGAGATCGGTGAGCAGCGCGAGGCAGTGTTCGCGGTGACCATCCCCGAGGAGCGCGGCAGCTTCAGGCGCTTCTGCGAAACGGTCGGACCGCGCAACGTCACCGAATTCAATTACCGCATCGCCGACGCGGCGCAAGCACACGTGTTCGTCGGGATTCAGGTCAACAGGCCGGGCGAAGCGGGCGAGATCGCGGCCGACTTCGAGCGCGCCGGCTTCGCGACGCTCGACCTGACCGACGACGAATTCGCGAAGCTGCACGTGCGCCACCTGGTAGGGGGGCACTCGGCGCTGGCGCGCGACGAGATCCTGTACCGCTTCGAGTTCCCGGAGCGCCCGGGCGCGCTGATGCGGTTTCTCTCGAGCATGAGCCCGAACTGGAACATCTCGCTGTTCCACTACCGGAACCACGGCGCCGACTACGGCCGGATCCTGGTCGGCATCCAGGTGCCCCCGAAGGAGATGGGCGATTTCAGGAAGTTCCTGGAGACGCTGGGATACCGGTACTGGGACGAGAGCCAGCACCCGGCGTATCGGCTGTTCCTCGGCGCTCGCGGCAATTGAGCGCGGCGGGACCGCCCCGGAGGGCGGCCGCATTTGCGATTCGCGACCGTGGATCGAACGATTGACCCGCGAACGCCGGGCAACAACGTATAATCCGAGCGGATTCAGACACTTATGTATCTACTCACGCTCGGATTGAACCACACCACCGCGCCGCTGGCCGTGCGCGAGCGGGTGTCGTTTCCGGGCGACGGACTGCACGAGGCGATCGCCGACATGCGCCATGAGCTGCGCGAGCTGGTGACCGAGAGCGCGATCCTGTCGACCTGCAACCGGACCGAAATCTACTGCGCGACGCGCGAGCCCGCGCAGACGCCGCCGGTACTCACCGACTGGCTGTCGAGCCGTCAGGGCCTGGCCAGCGGTCAGCTGAACTCGCACATGTACGTCCTGCCCGACGGCGAGGCGGTGCGGCACGCGTTCAGGGTCGCGGCGGGTCTCGACTCGATGGTGATCGGCGAGCCGCAGATCCTCGGCCAGATGAAAGAGGCAGTTCGCGTGGCGCAAAGCGCCGGCGCGCTGGGCATGCACCTGCACCAGCTGTTCCAGCGCTCGTTCGCGGTCGCCAAGGAGGTGCGCACCACGACGGAGATCGGCGCCCACTCGGTGTCGATGGCCGCCGCGGCGGTGCGCCTGGCCCGGCGGATCTTCGAGGACCTGCGCGAGACGAACGTCCTGTTCGTGGGCGCCGGCGAGATGATCGAGCTCACCGCGACGCACTTCGCCGCCCAGCACCCGCGGTCCATCGTGATCGCCAACCGGACGCTGGACCGCGGCGAGAAGCTCGCGCAGCGCTTCAACGCCGACACGATCCGGCTCGCCGAGCTTCCGGATGCCCTCGAGCGCTTCGACATCGTGGTGTCCTGCACCGCGAGCACGCTGCCGATCATCGGCCTGGGCATGGTCGAGCGCGCGACGAAGGCGCGCAGGCGCCGGCCGATCTTCATGGTCGACCTAGCGGTGCCGCGCGACATCGAACAGGAAGTCGCGCGACTCGACGACGTGTTCCTGTACACGGTCGACGACCTCGGCAAGCAGGTGCAGGCCGGCGCGGAGAACCGGCGCGCCGCGGTCGCGCAGGCCGAGGCGATCATCGAGACGCGGGTCGACTCCTTCATGCAGTGGCTGTCCACGCGACAGGTGGTACCGGTCATCCGGCAGCTCCACGCGCGGGGCGAGGCGCTGAAGGCGGCCGAGCTCGAGCGCGCGCGGCGCATGCTCGCACGCGGCGACGACCCGGACGCGGTGCTGGAGGCGCTGGCCCACGGTCTCACCAGCAAGTTCCTGCACGGCCCGACCACGCTGCTGCAGCGCGGGCACGAGGAACGCGAGACGATCGCGCGCTTCATCGACCATCTCCTGCCCGATCGAGACGCGCCCTCGACCGACGCCCCCTCGTCCGGTCCGACCGGACAGCAATAGATGGAAGCGTCGATGCAGGCCAAGCTCGAACAGTTCGAGCGACGCCTGGGTGAGGTCAATCGCCTGCTCTCGAGCGAATCCGCCGCGAAGGACATGGGCGAATACAGAAAGCTCAATCGCGAGCAGGCCGAACTCGCGCAGCTCGTCGATCACTTCCACGCCTGGCAGCGCGCGAGCAGTGACCTCGAAGCGGCCGAATCGATGCGCGCCGATCCCGAGATGCGCGCGTTCGCCGACGACGAGGCCCGCACGGCGGGCCAGCGCGCCGACGAGGAACTGCGCACGCTCGAGCGCCTGATGCTGCCGAAGGACCCCGACGACGACCGCGACGTGATCCTGGAGATCCGCGCCGGCACCGGCGGCGACGAATCGGCGCTGTTCGCCGGCGACCTGCTGCGCATGTACATGCGCTTCGCCGAGCGCAATCGATGGCAGGTCGAACTGATGTCCGAGAGTCCGTCCGATCTGGGTGGCTACAAGGAAGTGATCCTGCGGATCACCGGTGAGCGCGTCTACCATCGGCTCAAGTTCGAGTCCGGCGGCCATCGCGTGCAGCGTGTCCCCGAGACTGAGGCCCAGGGGCGGATCCACACGTCGGCCTGCACTGTCGCGGTGCTCGCGGAAGCCGACGAGGCGGTCGAATTGCAGATCAACCCGGACGAACTGCGCATCGACGTCTTTCGCGCGTCGGGCGCCGGCGGCCAGCACGTCAACAAGACCGAGTCGGCGGTGCGGATCACGCACCTGCCAACCGGGATCGTCGTCGAATGCCAGGACGACCGCTCGCAGCACCGCAACCGGGACAAGGCGATGAAGGTGCTCGCGGCGCGCCTGAAGGACCGGATGCTTCGAGAGTCTCACGCGAAGGAGGCGGCGCATCGCAAGTCGCTGATCGGATCGGGCGACCGCTCGGAGCGCATCCGCACGTACAACTTCCCCCAGGGACGAGTCACCGAGCACCGGATCAACCTGACGCTGTACAAGATCGAACGGATCCTGGACGGCGAACTCGGCGAGATCACCGACGCATTGATCGCCGCGCAGCAGGCCGAGAGAATCGCGGCGCTCGCCGAGGAACTGCAGGCCTGAGAACTGCGGATCCGAGACCGGCGCTCGCGCTGGTAGGCTTTCGACGATGCAGCCAACGCGAGACCCGGCACCCAGCTTCGATCGACTGATCGCGGCCTGCCGACTGCCGCGCCTGGAGGCTCGCGTGCTGCTCGAGCACGTGAGCGGCCGGTCGCGCGAGTGGCTGATCGCGCACGGTGACGAATCGGCCGCCGGCGCGGTCGGCGCCCGCTTCGAAGCGCTGGTTCGCCGGCGCCAAGACGGTGAACCGGTCGCCTATCTGGTGGGCCGACGCGAGTTCCACGGTCGGGACTTCGAAGTCGGCGCCGAGGTGCTGATTCCGCGTCCCGAGACGGAGGAACTGGTCGACCTTGCGCTGGCGAGCGCTGAAGCGGGCTCGACGCGCGTGCTGGACCTCGGGACAGGCTCGGGTTGCATCGCGATCACGTTCGTGTGCCTGCGCCCCGAATGGTCGGTCGTGGCGACGGACCGCAGCCGCGACGCGCTGGCGATCGCCAGGCGCAACGCGCAGCGCCTTTGCCCGCGAGCGCTCACGGACGGCCGGCTCGAGTTTCGCGAAGGCGACTGGTGGGCGCCGCTGCCGGCTGGCGAGCGCTTCGACCTGATCGTCTCGAACCCGCCGTACGTGGCCGACGGCGATCCGCATCTGCGGCGCGGCGACCTGCGCTTCGAGCCTCGCGGCGCGCTGGCCAGCGGCAGCGACGGACTGGCTGCGCTGCGCACGATCTGCGCGGGCGCCGGCGACCGGCTCCAGCCCGGCGCTCGGCTGCTCGTCGAGCACGGATTCGAACAAGGCGATGCGGTAAGGGCTCTGTTTGCCGCCGTCGGACTCGTCGAAGTGCGCACGCTGCCCGACGCCGCCGGGCTCGATCGGTTCACCGGCGGTACAATGCCGCTCGAGGTGTAAGCGGAGCCCGCGTCGACTGACGAAGGGCCCGGTTTGACGCTGACGGCCCACACTTCCTAGAATCCCGATTTACCCTCATGCCCGAGAGGCCCCATTCGATGGACGCAAAAGAATTCATCAGCAAGACGGTCGCAGACAACCCGGTCGTGCTTTTCATGAAGGGCACGGCGCAGTTCCCCCAGTGCGGATTCTCGGGTCGCGCGATCCAGATCCTGCAGGCCTGCGGAGTGAAGAACCTGGTCACGGTCAACGTGCTCGAGGACGACGAGGTTCGCCAGGCGATCAAGGATTTCTCGACCTGGCCGACGATTCCGCAGCTCTACGTCAACGGCGAGTTCGTCGGCGGCGCCGACATCATGACCGAGATGTACCAGGCCGGCGAGCTGCAGAAGGTCATCCCGCAGGAAGCCGCGAACTGACCAGGCCGCGCTGACGGCGCAGGCAGGCGCCGCCCGTGGGCGGCGCTTTGCTTTTCTGCGACCGCGCCGCCGGGACGGGCCGGCGACGACGACTTTGCCGCGTCGGCCGGCTGTGCCGCGTCGGCCGGCTGTGCCGCGTCGGCCGGCTGTGCCCCCTGCCCCCTGCGGCGCCGGCCACGCCCTCTTCAGAAGCCTGCGGCGTGCCCGTCGCGACGATGATCGGAACCGGCGACGTAGCCGTCCTCGAGGTCGTCCGACACCCGCGCGACCGCCTGACAGCTGCCGAAATCGATGCTGTCCGGCGGCATCACCTTCGGCGTGTGACCACGGGCCCGCAGGCCGTCGACCGCAGCCGCCGGGACGGCTGCCTCCATCATCAGTTCGCCGGCATCGTCGATCCGCCAGCGCGGACCGTCCGAGCAGCTCTGCGGATTCGCGGCGTCGTCGATGAAGCGCATCGCCACCTGCAGATGCCCTTGCGGCTGCATGTTGCCACCCATGACGCCGAAGCCCATCACCGGCTTGCCCGCGCGAGTCATGAAGGCGGGAATGATCGTGTGGTAGGGCCGCTTGCCCGGGCCGACCAGGTTCGGATGCCCGGCCGTCAGCGAGAAGCCGCTGCCGCGGTTCTGAAGGGAAATGCCCGCGCCGGGCACCACGACCCCGGAGCCGAAGCCCTTGAAGTTGGACTGGATCATCGACACCATCCTGCCTTGCGCGTCGGCCACGCTCAGGTAGACGGTCCCGCCCCGCGGCGGCTCCCCGGCCGCGTACCTGCCTGCGCGCTTCGGGTCGATCAGTCGCGCACGCTCGGCAAGATAGGCCGGATCGAGCAGCTGAGAGTTGTCGACACGCATATGCGCCGGATCCGCGACATGGGCGTGCGCGTCGGCGAACGCCAGTCGCATCGCTTCGATCTGCAGGTGCAGGCGCTCGGCCGAGTCGGGGCGCGTGTCCGCCACGGGCAGGTGCTCGAGCATGCCCAGCGCGATCAGCGCGGCGATGCCGGCGCCGTTCGGCGGCATTTCGTGAATGGTGAAACCGTGATAGTCGATCGAGATCGGATCGACCCAGTCGCATCGGTGCGCGGCGAGGTCGGCCTCTGTGATCGCGCCCCCGGTCGCGCGCGCGTACGCGGCGATTTCCGCCGCCAGCCGTCCGCGATAGAACGACTCACCGCGCGTGGAGGCGATCTCGGCGAGCGTGCGCGCCTGATCCGGAAAACGCCAGCGCTCGCCGGCCCTGGGCGCGCGACCGGCAGGCATGAACGCCTCGCGGAACCCCGGCTGGTCGGCGAGTTGCTGCGTTGCCGTGTCCCACTGTCTCGCGATCACCGGAGACACCGCATACCCGTCGCGAGCGTAGCGGATCGCCGCCTCGAACAGATCGTCGAAAGGCAGCGCACCGAAACGCTCGGACAGTGCGACCCAGGCCGACACCGCGCCGGGCACGGTGACCGAGTCCCAGCCGATCTGCGGCATCTTCTGCTGCCCGGCGAAACGTTGCGGCGACCACGCCTGCGGTGCCCGGCCCGACGCGTTGAGCCCGTGAAGGCGCTCTCCGTCCCAGATCAGCGCGAAGGCGTCGCTGCCGATTCCGTTCATCGTGGGTTCGACGACGGTGAGCGTGATCGCCGCCGCCAGCGCCGCGTCGATCGCATTGCCGCCGCGCGCGAGCGCGAGCAAACCCGCCTGAGTCGCGAGCGGCTGCGAGGTCGCAACCACGTTTCGCGCGAACACCGGGGAGCGCGACACGAATGGCAGCCTGAACTCCATCGGGACGGAGGAGCGGCCGGTGGTGTGCTCGCCGAGCGCCTGGGAATGCACGGACATCGGGAATCTCTCCTTCGGATCGAATGGACGCGCTTTCGGCGCTGGACGCGTGACTTTAACGGCCCGTTGCCTTCTGCGCCAATCGCCTGCCCGCGGCGGCGCGCCGGAGGCACGGCGTTACAATGGACGAAGCACGAATACGCCTGCCGGAGAGAGTTCGATGAAGATCCTGGTCGCTACCGATGGCTCGAAGAATGCGCTGCGTGCGGTGAAATTCGCGATCATGCTCGACCAGTCGCTGAAGGCGCGCGGTTCGATCACCCTGATCAGCGTCCACGACGACACAGCGCTGCGTCATGCCCAGCGCTTCGTCGGCAAGAAAGCGGTCGAGGAGTACCTGCGCGACCTCTCCGAAGCGGACCTCTCGCCGGCGCGCAGGCTGCTCGACAAGGCCGGGGCGCGGCACGACATGATCATCCGCACCGGCCACGTCGCCAGCGAGATCGCCGCGGCCGCCTCCGCCGGCAAGTTCGAGATGATCGCGCTCGGCTGCAAGGGTCGTTCGGCGCTGAAGGACCTGCTGATCGGCTCGGTCGCTCACCGCGTGACCGAACTCGCGAAGACGCCGGTGACGCTCATCAAGTAGCGCCCCGACCGGGAGCACGATGCCCGGCGCGCCGGACTTCACCGATAACGGGTCGCCTCGATCCGTCGCCTCGATCCGTCGCCCCCCGCCGCGCTCCGCCTTCGCCCGAAGCCGCCCGGCCCCGCCCCCGCACTCGCACCCGCATCCCCGTGCGCTTGTTCACGCGCGATGCATTGCCCCTGGTATAGAGTCAGGACGAACGGTCGACGCCGACCGACGAATGGCGCCAAAATCGGGGACATCGTGGAAGAGTTCGATTTCGACGACTGGGCAATGCTTTATCAGCACGATCCGGCAGCATTCGAAGCCAGGCGCCAGGCGGTGTTGGCGCTCGAACTGGCCAAGGCGGATCCGAAGGTGGCCGTGCACGCGCGCAACGCGCTGCGGCGACTCGAGGGGCAGCTCGCCGGGAAGGACGACTCCGAGCGGATCCAGACCTCGATGATCTGGATGGCCGCGTCGATGAAGCTGCTCAGTATCCGGATGCAGGACTTGGGCGAGACGATCGACCGGGTCAAGGGTTCGGTGGCCTGATGGCGAGTTCGCACGAACCGGGTGACGACACCCTGACGATCGACGTGATCTCGGACGTCGTCTGCCCCTGGTGCTACATCGGCAAGAAGCATCTCGACGAAGCGCTCACGGTCTGGCGCGCGCGCCACCCGCAGGCCCCGGAGCCGATCGTGACCTGGCACCCGTTCCAGCTCAATCCGGGGATGCCGCCGGCGGGAATGGATCGGGGCGCCTATCTCCAGGCCAAGTTCGGCAATTCGGGAGGCGGACCAGGTTATCTGCGGGTGGTCGGGGCCGCCGAGGCCGCAGGCCTGAGGTTCAACCCACAGGGCATTCGCCGCCAGCCCAATACGCTGCGCGCCCACGCGCTGATCGGCGCGGCCGACCGCGGCGATCAGCAGCACCGGCTGGTCGCGGCCCTGTTCCAGGCCTATTTCGTGGACGGCGTCGACATCGGCGACGAAGGGGCGCTTCGCGGGATCGCGACCGGCTGCGGGCTGGACGAGACGTGCATCGACGCCGCGTTCGCTGACGCGGCCTTGACGAGCATCGCGCAGGAGGACGAACGGCTGCGCGACTCCGGCATCGGAGGAGTGCCTTTCTTCGTGGTCAGTCAGCGCGTCGCGGTGTCCGGAGCTCAGGGCGTCGACGCGCTGCTCGACGCATTCGACCGCGCTCCGGGCTCGCGTTCCGCCGTCGACTGATCGCGCGGCAGCGTGCTGCGCGCCGGCTGAAAAAAAGCGACCCCGAAACCGGGGCCGGAATATTGCGGTGCACGACCCTAGGGGAAGTCGCAACCGCAACAAGGGTCAAACCGTGTTGCTCGCCAATTACGTTTCCACAAATATAACCAAGTCACATCCGACTGTCCACGGCGGCTCGAACCGCCTGGAACGCCAGCGCAAGGCCTTGCCTGCCGCGGCCAATGTCGAAAGGACCCCGACGGGTCGCTCCAGGAGCGCTCAGAAACAAAGACGGGGCCCGTAGGCCCCGCAAAAAGAGTCTCCCCCGTTCAAAGGCGAGGTGGTCTAGGCCCCGCCTACCCGCCGCAAGAAGCGCGAGTCATGGAAAGATAGCAGACTGGTGCGTTTCCACAAATATATTTTGCCCGGAATCCGAAACTGTCGGACCAACGACGATCCATGCCAAATGGTGTCCAATTACGACCATGACAACTGACAACCGGCTGGTCATATTCGGGGTCAGCAATATCCTGTCGGACATCTTCGATTGCGCCATTGCCAACGGTCTGCAAGTAACCAAGGTCGTGATTCACCACAAGGAAACAGTCGGCCCGCGCGACGTCCGCCTGGCGGAGCGATTGTCCGCGCTGGGCAAGCTCGTGACGCCCCCCGAGGTTGAGGAATTGGACGACTTTCGCCCCGCTGCGGATGAGGTTTACCTATTGGGGCCGACAACCCCTTCGCGCTCAGAATTGGCGAACGAACTCACAAGACGGCACAGTACCCGCTTCCACACGCTGGTTCATCCCACCGCTTATGTTTCGCCACTGGCGTCCCTCGGCGAGGGCGTGTTCATCGGTGCGAACAGCGTGATCGGACCGGGTGTCGTCCTGGATTCGCACGTCTTCGTGAATCGCGGAGTAACGATCGGCCACGATACAAGGATCGGTTCGTTCTCGCGCCTGCAGCCAGGCAGCAACCTCGGCAGCCTCTCGAAAATTGGCATTGGAGTAACTGTCGGCATTGGCGCGACCCTCATTGAGCGCCTTGTCGTCGGCGATCATGCATTCATCGGCGCCGGCGCGGTCGCTATCGTCGACATTCCGCCGGACGCGGTCGTTTCCGGCAATCCCGCGAGAGTCAAGAGGGCCGTCAGCTGACGCGCCGGTGATAACCGTCGACCGCGGCCTGGCAAGCCGACATCAGACTGGCTCCCGAGCTCGCCAGATCGAGCGTCTTATCGAAGAGTGCTCGCATCCTGCTGCCGCGTTCCTTGCGGATCAGTTCGCTCGCGATCAGTTCGGAAATTCTCGAAAAATATCCGTCCTCCGTGTGGACTGCTTCGATTCCGACCTTGTCGCCGCCGTCCGAGCCCGAATAAGTCACGACCGGCAGTCCTTCGGCCATCGCTTCGGCGACCGAAAACCCGCCGCCCATGCTCGGCGGGTTGACGTAGATGCTGCTGCGCCGAAGGATTTCCGGCACGTTCGCTGAGTGCGGCAGAAGACGCAGTTGTCCAGGCCGCACCCTGCTCAATGCCTCGGGCAATTCACCCTTTCCGCCGAGCAGGATCCAAACGAGTTCGGGATGAGCGCCGAGCAACGCGACCATCCGATCGGCCCATGCTCCCGCAATCCTTTGCGCCAGCAGGTTGCCGACTGAAATCATGACCACTCGGCCATCCTCTATGTCGATCGGCGTAACGGGGCCGGCGCTCGCAGCCTGTTTGCGCCGCACGCGATACGGGTGATACCAGCCCAGGCCTTCCGAGAGATCCGGACCCCAGGCAGACGCAGTTCTATTGCTCAACGCCTGTTCAGCGGTGAGCCAGACGTCGGCGTTCACCATTGGCGGTATGGAATTCGTGCCCAGCCCCAGCACGGGACGCACGTCGTATAACGGGCGTATCAATGGAGAATGAAGTCCGACAAACATGATCACGTCGGGATCGAACTCGGTGATCGATGTCAGCATGGCGGCCCAGCGACGCGCAATTGAAAACCGGGTGTCGCCAGTGTGAATTCGAGTGCCTTTCTTCGCCACTCGCAGCCATTGATCGAAGTTCGGCTTCTCATCCGGAGGGGTCGTCGGGGCTCCAAGCAAGTAATCGAACTCGGGCCCGCTTTGCTCCTGACAAGAGAACAGACTGACCGTCAGGCCAAGTTGCATCAGGATGCCGGCTTGATCCAGGGCCATCAAGGTGGGC
>JAHEDO010000292.1 GCA_024641185.1 Burkholderiaceae bacterium
TGTGCCGGCGATGAGCGACGAGACGGTCATCGTCAAGGAGCAGGGCACGATCTTTCTGGGCGGACCGCCGCTGGTGAAGGCGGCCACCGGCGAACTCGTCAGCGCCGAGGAGCTGGGCGGCGGCGACGTGCATACGCGACTGTCCGGCGTGGCCGACCACCTCGCCCAGAACGACGCACACGCGCTGGCGATCGCGCGACGCATCGTCGGCAACCTGAATCGGCGCAAGCCTGAGCAGCTCGAGCTGCGCCCCGCGCGCGACCCCGCCTACGATCCGCACGAACTCTACGGTGTCATCCCGACCGACACCCGCAAGCCCTACGACGTGCGCGAGGTGATCGCCCGGATCGTCGACGGATCCGAGCTCGACGAATTCAAGGCCCGCTACGGCACCACGCTGGTCACCGGCTTCGCCCGAATCTTCGGCATGCCGGTGGGCATCGTCGCCAACAACGGCATCCTGTTCTCCGAATCCGCCAACAAGGGGGCGCACTTCATCGAGCTTTGCTGCCAGCGGCGCATTCCGCTGGTATTCCTGCAGAACATCACCGGCTTCATGGTGGGACGCAAGTACGAGAACGAAGGCATCGCGCGGCACGGCGCCAAGATGGTCACCGCGGTCGCCTGTGCGCAGGTGCCCAAGTTCACCGTCATCATCGGCGGCAGCTTCGGGGCGGGCAATTACGGGATGTGCGGGCGCGCGTATTCGCCGCGCTTCCTGTGGATGTGGCCGAACGCGCGAATCAGCGTGATGGGCGGCGAGCAGGCGGCCTCGGTGCTCGCGACGGTGCGACGAGACGGCATCGAGGCGCGCGGCGGCGCCTGGAGCGCCGAAGACGAGGCGGCGTTCAAGAAGCCGGTCCTCGAGCAGTACGAGCACCAGGGACACCCGTACTTCGCAACGGCACGCCTGTGGGACGATGGCGTCATCGATCCGGCGGACACGCGCACGGTGCTCGGGCTCGGTCTGTCGGCGTCGCTGAACGCGCCGATCCCGGAGACTAGGTTCGGCGTGTTTCGGATCTGAGATGGCGGCATTGGCCAATTCCACTCTGCATTCTTTGCCTTTGCGGCAGGGGTGGGGTCGGTGTGCCCGGCTCGGGCCGCGACCTCCGGCCCGCCACGCAGCCCCCCGGCGGCCGTGCCCCCACGCCGCAGGCCCCGAGCGCCGCCCCGAGCCCGCGTCATCCGCACGGAAGTATCGAACTCAGCCCAAACCCAGCAAGAGACAGCAGACATGAACTACACCACCCTCGAAACCGAAATCAGGAACGGCGTCGCCTACGTCTGGCTGAATCGCCCCGACCTGCGCAACGCGATGAACGACGTCCTGATCGGCGAGCTGAACGACGCGATCGCGCGCGCGATCGCGGACAAGGCGGCGCGGGCGATCGTGATCGGCGGCCGCGGCACCGCGTTCTGCGCGGGCGGCGACCTCGCGTGGATGAAGCGGGCGCGCGAAATGACGCCCGAAGAGGCGCGCAAGGACTCGGGCAACCTCGCCAGAGCGATGCGCATGCTCTACGACAGTCCGAAGCCCACGCTTGCCCGGGTGCACGGGCCCGCCTTCGCCGGCGGCATGGGGCTGGTCACCGCCTGCGACATCGCGATCGCCTCGTCGCAGGCGAAGTTCTGCCTGTCCGAGGTGAAGCTGGGACTGATCCCTTCGATGATCAGCCCGTTCGTGATCCGGGCGATGGGCGAGCCCAACGCGCGACGCTACTTCCTGACCGGCGAGGTGTTCGACGCGGCCGAGGCGCTGCGGATCGGCCTGGTGCACGACCTCGCGCAGCCCGAGGCGCTCGACGCGAAGGTCGACGCGATCCTCGGGCACCTGGTGCAGGGCGGACCGGTCGCGCTCGGCGAGTGCAAACGGCTGATCCGCGATATCTCGGGGCGGCCGATCGACGACTCGGTCACCGAGGAGACTTCCTTGCGTATCGCTCGCGTCAGGGCCTCCGACGAAGCGCAGGAAGGGATCGCGGCGTTCTTCGAAAAGCGCAAGCCGAACTGGGTGCCGACGGCGAAGTGACGGAGATCGCATGATCGTCGCCCACCTGTTCTGGCCGTACCTGGCCGCCTCGCTGATCTGCATCGCCGCGCCGGGCCCGGATTCGCTGTCGGTGCTGTCGATCGGACTGTCGCGCGGGCGGCGCGAGGCGATGCAGTTCGCGCTCGGCGTGGGCACGGGCTGCCTGACGCACACGCTGTGGGCCGCGCTGGGAATGGCCGCGGTGGTGGCGGCATCGGACAGTCTGTTCACCGCGATCAAGCTCGCGGGCGCCGGATACCTGCTGTGGATCGGCGTCGGCGCACTGCGCGCGCCAGGCGGCTTCGTCGGCGGGCGGGACGGCCCGAACGGGCGCGGCGCCTCCGGCGCTGCCGGCAGGGCGGCGGTCACGACCGGACGCAGACGATTCGCGCAGGGGTTCGTCAACAATTCGCTCAATCCGAAGGTGATGCTCTTCTTCATCGCCTTCCTGCCGCAATTCGTCGATCCGGCCGCCGGCCGGGTGTCGACGCAGATGCTGCTCCTCGGCGCGGGGTTCGCGCTGATGACGGCCATCAGCTATGTGCTGCTCGGCGCGGCGTCCGGACGCGTCGGGGAGCTGCTGCTGCGCAGGCCGTCGCTCGCCAGGAACCTCGACCGCCTGGTCGGCTTTCTTTTCATCGGTCTGGCCGCGCGCCTCGCCCTCACCCAGCGCGTCTGACCAGGAGACCACGATGTTCACGAAGATCCTGATTGCCAACCGCGGCGAGATCGCATGCCGCGTGGCCACAACCGCACGCCGCATGGGCATCCGCACCGTCGCCGTCTATTCGGATGCCGACGCGCGCTCGCGCCACGTCGCGACCTGCGACGAGGCGTACCGCCTCGGCCCGCCACCGGCACGCGAGTCCTACCTGCGGGGCGACCTGGTCCTCGAGATCGCGCGGCGCACAGGCGCACAGGCGATCCACCCGGGCTACGGCTTTCTGTCAGAGAACGAAGAGTTCGCGCGGGCCGTTCACGACGCGGGGCTCGTCTTCATCGGCCCGCCGCCGTCGGCGATCGCGGCGATGGGCAGCAAGTCGGCAGCGAAGTCGCTGATGGCCAGGGCGCACGTGCCACTGGTTCCCGGCTATCACGGCGACGAACAGGACCCGGCGTACCTGAAGGGCCAGGCCGACGCGATCGGCTACCCGGTGCTGATCAAGGCGAGCGCCGGCGGCGGGGGCAAGGGCATGCGCATCGTCACCAAGTCCGCCGACTTCGAGGCGATGCTCGCTTCGTGTCAGCGCGAAGCGAAGAACGCGTTCTCCGACGACAAGGTGCTGATCGAACGCTACGTGCAGCGTCCGCGTCACATCGAGATCCAGGTATTCGCCGACACGCACGGCGATTGCGTCTACCTGTTCGAACGCGACTGCTCGGTGCAGCGGCGCCACCAGAAGGTGATCGAGGAAGCGCCCGCGCCAGGGATGACGCAGGATCGCCGGCAGGCGATGGGCGAGGCCGCGGTGGCCGCGGCACGCGCGGTC
>JAHEDO010000293.1:0-1251 GCA_024641185.1 Burkholderiaceae bacterium
CGGTAGGGTGGCGAGGAAGCTCCCGCTCGAAGTCCACCGACCGCGGGCACTTGATGTGCGAAAGCTGCGCGCGGCAGTACTCGATCAGCTCGTGCTCGAGCTCGGGCCCGGCGTCCCGGATGTCGCGCGGCTCCACCACCGCCTTGACCTCTTCGCCGAACTCCTCGTTGGGCACGCCGAACACCGCGACGTCGGCGACCTTGGGGTGGGTGATCAGCACGTTCTCGGCCTCCTGCGGATAGATGTTCACTCCGCCCGAGATGATCATGTAGGCCTTGCGATCGGTGAGATAGAGGAACCCTTCCGCGTCGACGTAGCCGACGTCGCCCAGCGTGGTCCAGCCGTTGGCGTGCTTCGTTTCGGCCGTCTTGCCCGGGTCGTTGTGGTATTCGAACGCCTTGCCGTCGGCGAAGTAGATCGTGCCGGGCTCCCCGGGCGGCAGCTCCTCGCCGTCGTCGCCGCAGATCTTCAGCTTGCCGACGACGGCCTTGCCGACGGTCCCCTTGTGGGTCAGCCAGTCCGTTGCTTGGACCATCGTCATGCCGTTGCCCTCGGTGCCGGCGTAGTACTCCCAGATCACCGGTCCCCACCAGTCGATCATCTGCTCCTTGATCGGGATCGGGCAGGGCGCGGCCGCGTGGATTGCGCACTTCAGCGACGAGACGTCGTATTGCGAGCGCACCTCGGGCGGCAGTTTGAGCATGCGCACGAACATCGTGGGTACGAGCTGCGTGTGCGTGACGCGGTGCATCTGGACCAGGCGCAGGTAGTCCAGGGGATCGAAGTGTTCCATCACGATGCAGGTGCCGCCAAGGCGCATCACCGTCATGCAGAAGCGAAGCGGTGCCGCGTGATACAGCGGCGCGGGCGACAGGTAGACCGTGTCGCTGCCCATGCCGTACGCCTTGCACAAGAGCTCGATGAGGTTGCTCGTGGCGTCGATCGCGGTCGACTCGGGCGGAACGAAGACACCCTTGGGCCGCCCGGTGGTGCCCGACGAATAGAGCATGTCGCCGCCGGCGCACTCGTCGTCGATTCGTTGCGCGGGCTGCGCCGCGGCCGCCTGCTCGTAGGACTCGTAGCCGTCGATCGTCGCGTCGAGCATCAGCCGATGCGCGACGCCGGAAATCCGGGGCAGCAGTTCGGCGGCGGATTTCGCGAGCGACATCGAGGTGACGAAGAGCTTCGCACCGCAGTCACCGACGATGTACGCGGCCTCGTCCGGGCCCAGTCTCGTGCTCATCGCGGTGT
>JAHEDO010000293.1:1261-3494 GCA_024641185.1 Burkholderiaceae bacterium
GATGATTCCGGCTCGCTGCGCCCCCCAGCAGAGCTCGAAGAACCGCGGATGGTTCTCGACCATGATCGCGATGTGGTCGCCGGCCCGCATTCCGCGCGCGCGCAGCAGTTGCGCGAACCGGTTCGAGCCCTCGTCGAGCTCGCGGTAGGTGACCACCCGGCCGCTCTGGGCCATGCGCACGACAGGTTTGTCGGGCGTGATCGTCGCGTGCACGCTTGGATGCATCTGTGACGGTTTCCTGGGGGCTGTTGATCGGAGGCAGCAGGATATACCGAAGCCCCCGGCGCGTGACGCGAGGCCGCGAACCGGAACTCCGCTGCGCCGCCGTCAGGTCGCGCGCCCCATCAGGTCGCAGCGTCTTCGTCAGGTCGCAGCGTCTTCGTCAGGTCGCAGCGTCTTCGTCAGGTCGCAGCGCCGCCGTCAGGTCGTCGCGTCTCCATCCGCCACGACTCGCGCAGCGGCGAGTTTCGCGCTGCGGGTGGCCAGGTAGATGCCGGGCAGGATCAGCGCCGCACCGGCGAAGTGGTACCAGCGCGGCGCTTCACCCAGCAGCCACCAGGCCACGCCGGCAGCCCACAGCGGGCCCAGATAGAGCACGAGGCCGGTGCGCGCCGGCCCCAGCTCGCGCTGCATGTACGAGTACGCCTGATAGGCGCCGAAGCCCGGGAGCGCTGCCGCGACGAGCGTCAGCACCCAGACCTTCGGCGAGCCGAAGTCCGGCAACCCGGCGAATCCGGCTTCGATCAGCGTGAACGGCGCGAGCACGATCAGCCCCGCGGCGGTGATCACCGCGAGCCTGGGGAACGGCTCGAGTGCGCTGGGCCAGCGGCGCAGCAGCAGCGAATAGATGGTCCAGGACACGACGGCCGCGACGATCCATCCGTCGCCGACGGTAAAGCGCACCTGCGCCAGATTTGCGGGCGAGCCCTTGGCCAGCACGAACAGCATTCCGGCCATCGCCGTCGCGACGCCGGCGATCTGGATGGGCGTCATTCGTTCATCGAAGAAGACGGCCGAGCCCGCGGCGATCATCACCGGGGCGAGCGCGTACAACAATCCGATGTTGGTCGCGCTGGTCGTGTTCGCACCGATGTAGACGAAAGCGCCGCAGATCCACATGCCCAGGGCGCCGAGCACGAGCATCCGGCGCCACTCCCGGCGCCAGGCGTCGCGATGGTCGAGCAGACTGCGCCACGCGAACGGCAGCATCAGCCCGAGCGCGAACAGCCAGCGCATGAAGGCGAGCAGGTGAGGCTCGATCACCCCGACCGCCGCGCGCGCGACGATGTAGTTCGCCGACCAGAGTCCCGGCGTGATGACCAGCAACACGAAGGCGACGCGCCGGCGTGCGACGGCCTTCGCGTGTCGCGCCAGGGGATCCGGCCGGGCGGTGTTCGGCATCGATGTCGGCGTCAAGAGGATTTCGGACGGTGCAGGTCCGGCGGCTTGCGGGTGCGGTCGCCGGCGAGCCTGCGGGTTGGGACGCCGCCGATGATCTCACGCCGGTGCACAATGACGGTTGAACACCCACGGATGGTTCGACGATGACGTTTCATGAAAGACGGATCGGGGTGCTGACCGGCGGCGGCGACTGTCCCGGCCTGAACGCGGTCATTCGCGCTGTCACCAAGACCGCGCAGAACGCCTACGGCGCCAACGTGGTTGGCATCGAGGACGGTTTCGAAGGACTGGTCGAAGGGCACACCCACGAGCTCAGGCACCAGGAGGTTTCCGGCATCCTCGGCCTCGGCGGGACCATCCTGGGTTCGTCGAATCGGGGCGACCCCTGGCATTACCCGTCCGAGGTCGGACAGGGGCGGGTCGAGATGCACGACGTCGCCTACAAGGCGATCAGAAACTTCGGGCAGTGGGGGCTCGACGCGCTGGTCGCGATCGGCGGCGACGGCACGATGCACATCGCGAACCGTCTGTGCGCCGCGGGCGTGCCCGTCGTGGGCGTGCCGAAGACGATCGACAACGACGTCCCCGGCACGGACGTCACCTTCGGTTTCGACACTGCGGTGTCGATCGTCTGCGGTGCGATCGACCGGCTCGCGACGACCGCTTCGTCGCACCATCGGGTCATGGTCGTCGAGGTCATGGGCCGCTACGCGGGCTGGATCGCATTGATGGGCGGCGTCTCGGGCGGCGCCGACGTGATCCTGATCCCCGAGATCCCGTTCAACTGGGATGCGGTGTTTCGCAAGGTGCACGAGCGTCAGACGCAGGGCAA
>JAHEDO010000075.1 GCA_024641185.1 Burkholderiaceae bacterium
TCCTTCTTCCGGTCGACGACGGTGATGTACCCCTCGTCGTCGATCGTCGCCAGGTCGCCGCTGTGGAACCAGCCGCCGGCGAACGCCGCAGCGGTGCGTTCTTCGTCGTGGAAGTAGCCGCCGAGCAGCTGCGGCGAGCGGTGCACGATCTCGCCCACCGCTCCGACCTCGACGTCGCGCATCTCGTCGTCGACCACGCGCGTCTCCACGTTGAGCACCGCGCGTCCGGCCGAGCCCGCCTTGCGCAACTGGTCCTGCGGCTTGAGCACGGTGGCAAGCGGTGCGATCTCGGTCTGGCCGTAGAAGTTCCACAGCCGGATCGTCGGCAGCCGGCGCGCGACCTCTTTCAGCACTTCGACCGGCATGATCGCCGCGCCGTAGTAGCCCTTGGCCAGCGCCGACAGGTCGGTGGCGTCGAACTGCGGCGAGCGCAGCAGCGCGATCCAGATCGACGGCGGCGCGAAGAACGAGTTGGCCTTGTGTTTCGCGATCAGTCCCAGAATGTTGTCGGGCACGGGCTTGCCGGTGATCACGTTGGTCGCGCCGACGTAGACGCCAGGGCCGAGAAAGACGTCGAGCTGCGCGCAGTGGTACAGCGGCAGCGCGTGCACCAGCAGGTCGGTCTCCGCGATCTCACCCTCGACCACGCAGCTCACGTACTCCCACAGCACCGCGTCGTGCGTCAGCATCGCGCCCTTGGGCAGGGATTCGGTGCCGCTGGTGTAGATGATCTGCAGCAGCATGCCGGCGTCGAGCTCGACCTGCGGCGCCGCGGCATTCTCGGAGAGCAGTGCGTCGAAGCCGAGCATGTCGGCTGGCGGACTCGCCGGATCCTCCCCCGGCAGCCAGACCATCTGCTCGACCGACGTATCCAGGTGCGCAGCGGCCTTGCCGAGTTCGACCATGTCGGGGCCGACGCACAGCACGCGCGCGCCCGCGTGCCGCAGGATGTACGCGGCCTCCTCGGCGTTGAGCATGAAGTTGATCGGCACCAGCACCGCGCCCAGGCGCGCGAGCGCGAACCGCATCGCGGCGAACGCGTGCGAGTTGCGCGACAGGATCGCGACGCGCTCGCCGCTTTTCACGCCGATCCCGGCCAGGCCGTTGGCGAGCCGGTTGCACAGGCGGTCGAACTCATCGTAGGTCCAGCGAACCTCGCCGCAGACGATCGCGGTCTTGTGCGGAAGTCGGGCCGCGGTGCGGCGAAGGACGTCGCCGAGCGTGTGGCGGTGGGTCTGGGCGTGCATCGGTTCTCCTCCGGTGTCGTCGTTCGATCGCGACTGGGCTCTTGCGGCGCCGCGTCGCGCAGACGCATTATGCGATGCCGGCGCGCACGCTCAGCGAGTCGCGTCCTCCAGCACCAGGTCCGCGCCCTTCTCCGCGACCGCGACCACCGATGCGTTCGTGTTGCCCGAGACCACCGACGGCATCACCGACGCGTCGACGACGCGCACGCCGCTCAGTCCGCGCACACGCAGACGCGCGTCGACGACAGCGCCGGCGTCCGTTCCCATCCGGCAGGTCGAGGTCGGGTGGTAGACCGTTTCGGCGGTGGCCCGGCAGAACCCGAGCCATTCGTCGTCGGTCTGCACCGCCGCGCCCGGCGCGCGCTCCTCCGCGACGTAGCCGCTGAACGGCGGCGTGTTGACGATGCGCCGCAGCAGCTTGAGCCCGTCGACCATCGTCCGGCGGTCGCTTTCGGTGGAGAGGTAGTTGTAGTGGATCGCGGGCTGTTCGCGCGGATCCGCGCTTCGGATGCGGACCCAGCCGCGCGACTCGGCCTGCAGTTGCGACATCGAGCAGGTGAAGCCGGAGAACCGGTCGAGCACGCCGCCTCGCTTGGCGACCGAGAAGTTGATGAAATAGAACTGCGCGTCCGGGCGCGTCAGCTCCGGTCGGGTGCGCGCGAACGCGGCCGCGAAGCCGGCGCTGACCGTCAGAGGGCCTCGCCGCTGCAGCAGGTAGCGCAGGCCGACGCCCGCCTTGCGCCACCAGCTCGCCAGGTCGTCGTTGATCGTGATCGGCCGGTTGCAGCGCCAGAAGGTGCGCGCGTAGAGGTGGTCCTGCAGCGCCTCGCCGACGCCAGGCGAATCGAGAACCACCGGGATGCCCAGCGCCTGCAGCAGGCTGCCCGGGCCGACGCCCGAGCGCTGCAGCAGCTGCGGCGAATTGAACGCGCCGCCCGACAGGATCACCTCCCGGGCCGCCGCGCGCTCGGTGACGCCGTTGCGCAGGTACTCGACGCCGGTGGCTCGGGTGCCGTCGAACAGGACGCGGCTGACCAGCGCGTCGACCTCGACGCGCAGGTTGGGGCGCTTCTCGGCGGGTCGCAGGTAGCCGACCGCGGAACTGATGCGCCGACCGTTTCGCAGGTTGGCCTGGTAGTAGCCGGCGCCCTCCTGCGACTCGCCGTTGAAGTCGTCGTTGCGGGGAATGCCGTTGGCCTGCGCCGACGCGATGAACGCGTCGCACAGCTCGTGCCGGTCGGGCAGGTCCGAGACCGCCAGAGGCCCGCCGACGCCGTGCCATCGGTTCGCACCGCGGCTCTGGTCCTCCGACTTGATGAAATAGGGCAGCAGGTCGTCGAAACCCCAGCCCGGCACGCCCCAGCCGTCGAAGTCCTCGCGCTGGCCGCGGATGTGGACCAGTCCGTTGATCGACGACGAGCCGCCCAGCACCTTGCCGCGCGGCGTGAAGATGCGCCGGCCGTTCAGGGCGGGCTCGGGTTCGGACTCGTAGCTCCAGTTCACGCGCTTGTCGGTGAAGAGCTTGCCGTAGCCCAGCGGAATGTGGATCCAGGGATTGCTGTCGCGCGGACCGGCCTCGAGCAGCAGGACCTTGTGACGGCCGTTCGCGGTGAGTCGGTTCGCGAGAACGCAACCGGCCGAGCCGGCGCCGACGATGATGTAGTCGTAAGTTGTCATTGTTTGCAGTCTCTGATGCGCGTTGCTACGGGTGGGATCGAGGATCGGGCGGGATAGCGCAAGTCTAACGGGCCGCTTCGGTCGGTATCGTTCGGGCCCTCGGTCCGCCGCCAGCGCGTCGGTCCGCGAGCGTCGACACCCATATCGCCATCGTGACCATCACGACGCCGATCCACGGCAGCGCCTGCGGCCAGCCGGCGGTGATCACCGCTGCGCCCGCCAAGCCACCCACCGCCTGACCGACATAGAGCGCGGCGCTGTTCAGCGCGACGGTTGCCGGCGCGAGCGCGGGCTGCGCCGCGATCAGGCGCGCCTGCTGCAGCGACTGCACCGCGAAGCCGCCGAGGCCCCACAACAGGAAGCTCGCGAAGTAGGCGGCGGGCAGCGGCGGCGTCAGCGCCAGGCAGAGCAGGCCCGACGCGATCAGGCAGAGCCCGGCCAGCACCGAACGCCCCAGCCCCACGCGGCCCACCAGGCGGCTGGCCAGCAGGTTGCCGGCGAATCCGAACGCGCCGTACCACGCGAGCAGCGCCGCGAGCATCGACGGGCCGGCACCCAGGCGCCGGTCGATCTCCGGCGCGAGGTAGGTGAACAGCGCGAACTGTCCGGACATCTGCACGACGGTCACCGCGAGGATCACCGGAAGCGTGCGGTCGCGTGCCACCGCGATCCAGGTTCGCAGCGACACGGGAGGGGTGCGCAGGTCGGCGGGCAGGGCGATCGCCAGCAGCACCAGCACCACTGATGCGGCACCCGACAGGGCCCAGAACGGCGTGGCCCATCCCGCGCGCGCGCCGACCCAGCTGGCAAGCGGCATGCCCAGCGCCGACGCGATCGACCAGCCCAGGAAAACGAAGGTGACGCCCGCTGCGCGTCGCTCGGGCGGGAGCATCAGGTTCGCGGTGGCCGCGGCCTGAGGCGCGTAGATCGCGGCGCCGACCAGCGTCAGCAGGCGCAGTGCCAGCAGCAGCGCGAAATCGTCGACTAGCGCCGACAGCGCGTGGCCGATCGCGTAGATCAGGAGCGCGGCGACCAGCAGCCTGCGCCGGTCCACCGGACTGGCGAGCCAGGCCATCAGCGGCGAGCCGATCGCCAATGTGATTCCGCCGGCCCACATCAGCGCGCCTGCGCGCGGCACGGACACCGAGAGCGCATCGGCCATCAGGTGCAGCATGCCGGCCGGCAGCAGGAAGCCGGTCGCGATCACCAGGTTGCCCAGCATCAGGGCCCACAGCGCGAGCCGCTGCGGGCCCGGGCTGCGCCGGCGGGCGAGCGCGGCGTCGGGAGAGGTCATTCCGACATCGTCGCACGACCGCCGCGGTCGGGTCGGCCGCGACGTAATCGGACGCGGCGGCGGCGCGTCGGGTCCGGGAGCGCGCACCCCCGCCGCCGGGCGCGCGAATACAATCGGCGCACACTGCGGTGGCGCGGCAACGCCACGCCGTCGTCGTGCGCAGCCCCGATCACCCGAACCGGAGTCCGGACAGTCCATGCAGGCGCAACCCTTCCGGGACGGCGACAAGCCGTTGCACGAGTACCTGCGCAGCCACGCGCGCCGTCAGCCGCAGCGCACCGCCTTTCTCTGGTACGGCCGCGCCATCACCTACGGCGAGCTCGACCGCCTCAGCGACGCGTTCGCCGTGCGGCTCGCCGCGCTGGGCGTCGCGGCCGGCGATCGGGTCGCGCTGTTCATGCAGAACTGCCCGCAGTACATCGTCGCTCACTTCGGCATCCAGAAGCTGGGTGCGGTCGTGGGCCCCTGCGGCCCGCTCTTCAAGGCGCAGGAGCTGCAGTACCAGCTCGACGACCTCGGCGCGCGGGTGATCGTGTGCGCGGACAACCTGTACCCGGTGCTGGCGCAGGTGCGCGCCGGCACGCGAATCGAGCACGTGTTCGTCACGCACTACGCGGACCTGCTGCCGGCGCAGCCTTCGATCGCGGTGCCCGACGAGATCCTCGTTCCGAAGCAGTCCATTGCAGGCACCGTCGATTTTCTCGAAGCGCTGGCGGGCGCCGCTGAAGCCGAGGCCGGGCCCCGGCCCGCGATGTCGATGGACGACGTCGCGCTGATGACCTACACCTCGGGCACCACCGGGCTGCCCAAGGGCGCGATGCTCAGCTACCGCAACGCCCTCTTCAAGGCGGCATGCGCGGCGGACTGCAACGGCGTGGGCGCCGACGACGTGATCCTCGCGATCGCGCCCCTTTACCACATCGCGGGCATGCTGATGGGCATCAACGTCACCGTGTACACCGGTGCGACCACCGTGCTGATGTACCGCTTCGACCCGCTCGCGGTGCTGCAGGCGATCGAAAGGCACCGGATCACCTGGTGGTACAGCATCGCCCCGATGAACGTCGCGGTGATGCAACACCCGGACGCGAAGCGCTACGACGTGTCGTCACTGAAGGTGAATCCGTCGACGAGCTTCGGCATCACGCTCACGCAGCCGCTGGCGCAGCAGTGGACGCAGTTCACCGGCGGCTGCGCGCTGTTCGAGGCGGCCTACGGACTGTCGGAGACGCACACGATGGACACCTACATGCCGCGCGACGCGATCCGCTGGGGCACGCAGGGCAAGCCCTGCCCGGGCGTCGAGTTCCGCATCCTGGACCCCGACACGGGACAGGAGAAACCGTGCGGCGAGCTCGGCGAGATCGTGCTGCGCAGCGCCGGCTCGTTCAAGGGCTACTGGAACAAGTCCGAAGCCACCGCGAAGACGCTGCGCGACGGCTGGGTTCACACCGGCGACATGGGCAAGCTCGACGCCGACGGCTACCTGAGCTTCGTCGGCCGCTTCAAGGAGATGATCAAGGTCTCGGGCTACAGTGTCTTCCCCGAGGAGGTCGAGAAGATACTGATCACGCACCCCGCGGTCGCGCAGGCCGCGGTGATCGGCGTTCCGGATCCGACCCGGGGCGAGGTGGTCAAGGCGGTGATCGTCGCCAAGCCCGAGGCCAGAGGCAAGGTCGGCGCCGACGAGATCATCGCCTGGGCGCGCGAGAACATGTCGGTCTACAAGGCGCCTCGCGAGGTTGAGTTCCGCGACGCGCTGCCGGCCACCGGCGCGGGCAAGGTGCTGCGACGGCTGTTGAAGGACTGAGCGGATCGGTTGATCGAAGGAGCGCCGGATGGCGACACGCAAGACAGGGACCAAACGCGACGCGACAGCGGTGCAGATCGGCGAAGCCGCGGGAACCGCGACGACGAAGGGCGCGGGCCCGAAGGAGGCGACGAGCCCGTCGAAATCGCCGCAGACGCGCAAGCCCCGCAAGACGGGGTCGGCAACGCTCGCGAAGCAGGCAGTCAACGCGGAAGAGGCAGTCAACGCGGAAAAGGCGGGAAAGGCGGGAAAGGCGGGAAAGGCGGGAAAGGCGGAGCAGCCGCGCGCTGGACGCTGGCCTCGCGTCGTGGTCTTCGGGGCCGGTGCGGTCGGGTGCTACTTCGGCGCGAAACTCGCCGAGGCCGGTGCGCCGGTCACGCTGATCGGGCGCTCGACGCACGTCGATGCGATTCGCGCGAACGGGTTGCGCTTCGAGAGCGGCGGGCTCACGCACCCGATCGCGATCGGTGCCGACACGGAGTCCGAGCCGCTGCGCGCCGCCGATCTCGTGCTGCTGTGTGTGAAGACGCTCGACACCGAGCGCGCGGCACGCACGATCGCGGAGATGGCACCACCGAAGACACTGGTCGTCAGCATGCAGAACGGCGTGGACAACGTCGAGCGCATCGCGCGCGCCGCGGGCGTCGACGCGATGGCGGCCGTGGTCTACGTCGCGGCGTCGATGCCCGGGCCGGGCCATCTCCTGCACGGCGGCCGGGGCGACCTGGTGCTGGGCGAGTACGGTGCGCCGCCGGCCGGTGCGTCGCGCGCCACGCATCGTGCGCAGGAGGTCGCCGCCGTGTTCGAGCGCGCCGGTGTGCCCTGTCCGGTTTCCGACGACGTGCGCGCCGCACTGTGGACCAAGCTGGTGATGAACTGCGTGTTCAACGCGATCTCGGCGCTCGCCAAGGTGCGCTACGGCATGATGGTCGCCGACGAGCGAACGCGTGCGCTGATGTCCGACATCGTGCGCGAGTGCTGCGCGGTGGCGCAGGCCGACGGCGTCACGCTGCCGTCGGCCGACGCGATGTACGACGCCGCGTTGCAGCTCGGCCAGGCGATGTCGCCGGCTACCTCGTCGACCGCACAGGACCTGGCGCGCGGCAAGCGCACCGAGATCGAGTCGCTCAACGGCTACGTGGTCAGGCGCGGCGACGCGCTCGGCGTACCGGCGCCGGTCAACCGAAGCCTGCTGGCCCTGGTGCTGCTGCGCGAGACCGGCCTCTGAAACCTCCCGGCCGCCGGCGCGGTGACTAGGCTTTCAGCGCGCGCACGAACCCGGCCACCGCAAGGCCGATCTCGTCGGGACTGTCTTCCTGGATGAAGTGCGTGCCACGCACCGTGACCTCGGTCTGGTTCGGCCACGCGCGACAGACCTCGCGGGGCCGCCCGGTCAGGATCGACCCGGGCTCGGCGTTGATGAAGAGCTTGGGGATCGGGCTCTTCGCGAGCCACGCGGAATAGTCCTCGACGATTCTCACCACGTCGGCGGGCTCGCCGTCGATCGGGATCTGCCGCGGCCATGTGAGCGTCGGGCGCCGGTCCTCGCCGGGCTGCGCGAACGGACGGCGGTACTCGGCCATCTCCTCCTGGGTCAGCGTGCGCATCACCGAACCCGGCAGCACGCGCTCGACGAACACGTTCTTCGCCAGCACCATGTCTTCGCCCCCCGGCGTGCGAAAGCCCTGGAACACCCGCCGCGCATTTTCCGGCCAGTCGTCCCAGGTCACCGGGGTCACGATGGACTCCATGTAGACGATCCCCGCCACGCGGTCGGCATGGCGCCTGGCCCAGTCGAAGCCCAGCGCGGAACCCCAGTCGTGCAGCACCAGCACGATCCCGTCGCCCAGCGACAGCGTCTCCCAGAAGGCGTCAAGGTGCGCGCGATGCTCGGCGAAGGTGTAGCGCTCGGGTCCCGAGTCGGGGAGCTTGTCCGAATCGCCCATCCCGATCAGGTCACAGGCCACCAGGCGACCCAGACCCGCGCAGTGCGGCATCACGTTGCGCCACAGGTACGAGGAGGTCGGGTTGCCGTGCTGGAACACGATGGCACGACCCTCGCCGCTGTCGACGCAGGCCATTCGCCGCCCGAGAATCTGGTGGAAGGACTTGGCTGCGAAGGGTTCGGGCTGGATCGGCATCGGATTGTTCTCCTGGCGCGAGGGCTGTTCGCGCATTTTGCGGGAGATCTGCCTGTCATGCAGCGGCCGCGGTTCAGCGCCAGACGCTCGGCGACAAGCCGGCAGTGACCGACGGGCCGTCGGGACGCACCATCACCCAAGCCCGGCTCGCCGTTGGCGTCCGCCGCCGGCGGCAGGTCCCGGAACGACGGCGTTCCGGCCCCGGCAGCCTATGGCGGTTCGCCGGGGAGAAGAGCGAGCAGCTCCTGGGGCACGCGCACCACCATCGCCAGCAGCAGGAACGCGAGCGACTTGCCGTGCGTGTCGAGGTTGAGCGAGTCGTTGACCCCGCCGTCGAGCACGTCGTCGAGCACGAAGTTCATTGCCGCCAGCCGCGGAAGCAGATAGCGCCTGACCTCGCGCGGCTTGCGGTGCGCGAACTGCGCGCGCACCGCGTCCTCGGTGACCTGGTCGACGATCAGCGGCCAGAACTCGGGTCGATGCGCGATCACGCTGATGCTGGAGCGATTGCCCTTGTCGCCGGTGCGCCCGTGGGCGAGTCGGCGCAACTGCACGACGGCGTCGCCTGTCTGGCGGGGACGGGCGGTCGTCATCTCAGTCCAGCATCCGGTAGCCGGTGGCGACCGCGTCGCGCGGAACGACGCAGGACACCGTGTTCAGGCGCGAGACAACCGAGGTGCGCACGCCGCCGCCGCCGGCCGGACCGCAGGTATACAGCGCGGTCACCTCGCGCGTCACGCGCTCCGCGTCCGCGCGCTCCGGGTGCGCCGCGGCCACGCGCACGCGCACGTCGGTCGCCTCGCCGACGGGTGTGGCGTCGAACAGGGCACCCGCGTCGTCACCGAACAGGCTGATCACCCCGATCAGGTCGATGCGTATGCGCAGGCCCGCCAGCCGCTCGCGCAGGATCTGCGCCGCGAGCCGGGCGCGCGCTTCGGCGCCCGGCCCCGCATAGGAGATCTCGCCCTCCGCGAGCCAGCCGCCTTCGTGGAACACGCTGACCTTCAGTGTGTCCGGCCGCGCATGACCGCGCACTCCGGTCATCGCGACGCGATCCGGCTCCGTCTGGCGAAGCTCGGTCTCGGTGATGTCGGCGGTCACGTCCGGCGTCAGATAGGCCGCGGGGTCGTGAATCTCATAGAGCAGTTGCTCCTTCACCGTGCGCAGGTCGACGACACCGCCGGTGCGCTCGGCTTTGCCGATCACGCAGTCGCCGCTGGCGTCGATTTCGGCGATCGGAAAGCCCATCGTCGCCAGGCCGGCGACGTCCTTGTAGCCCGGGTCGGCGAAATAGCCGCCGGTGACCTGGGCGCCGCACTCGAGCAGGTGGCCGACCATCGTCGCCCGGCCGAGCCGCTCCCAGTCGTCGCAGGCCCAGCCGAAGTGCGCCATCGCCGGCCCGACCGCGAGCACGGGATCCGCGATGCGTCCCGCCACGACGATCTGCGCGCCGTCGGCCAGCGCCGCGGCGATCGGTTCGGCGCCGATGTACGCGTTGGCGCTGACGACCTTCAACGACTCGTAACCGGCTCCGATGTGCTCGCGCAGCAGCGGCCGGAAGGCGTCGCCGGAGACGTCGTCGCCGTGGATCACCGCGATCCGCGGCGCCGCGCAACCGAGTTCGCGCGCGAGCGCGCGGATCCTGAGCGCGGCGGCGTGCGGATTCGCCGCACCGAAGTTGCCGACGATGCGCACACCGTGCGCGAGGCAGTCCGCGAGCACCGGGCGCAGCAGCGGGTCGAGCAGCGGTTCGTAGCCGGCGTCGGGGTCGGCACGGCGTCGCAGCTGCGCCAGCGCGAGCGTGCGCTCGGCCAGCGTCTCGAAGACGAGGAACGACGGCGAGCCGCGCCGGATCAGCGTGTCGACGATCGGGCGCGCGGCGTCGGTGCGGTCGCCCGAGAAGCCGGCCGCGCAGCCGATCAGCAGCGGCTCAGCCAAGGGAGGGGCGACTCATCGAGGCACGCGCGACTTCGCTGCGCGGGCCCGTCGCGCAGCGGTACTGGTGCGTCGCATCGGGCCTCGTCGCGTCCACCGACCGGGCGGCCCGGCCTCAGGCCCCGTACTGCCCGACGATCGTCAGCGCCGACACATTCTGGCTAGGGAAGCCGCCCAGGTTGTGCGTCATGCCGAACACCGGCGCCGCGGTCTGCCGATCGCCGGCGCGTCCGTTCATCTGCAGGTACATCTCGTAGATCATCCGCAGGCCGGAAGCGCCGATCGGATGGCCGAAGCACTTCAGGCCACCGTCGATCTGGCAGGGCACCTTGCCCTGCGCGTCGTAGAAGCCGTCGAGCACGTCACCGATCGCGTGGCCTTCCTCGGACAGGCCGAGGTCCTCCATCGTGACCAGTTCGGTCACCGAGAAGCAGTCGTGCACGTCGACCAGCGAGATCTGTTCGCGCGGCTTGGAGATTCCGGCCTCCTGATAGGCGCGGCGCGCCGCGACGCGGGTGGTCGCGAAGTAGGAACCGTCCCACTCGCCGAGCTGCAGTTCCTGGCCGTTGGACACCGCGAGCTGCAGTGCCTTGACCGCGACGAGGCCCTTCTTGCCCAGGCCGCGCGCGATGTCGGGTGTGGTCACGATCGCGCACGCCGAGCCGTCGGACACGCCGCAGCAGTCGTACAGGCCCAGCGGATCCGCGATCATCGGGGCGTTGAGCACGTCTTCCTCGGTGATCTGGTTGCGCAGGTGGGCCTTCGGGTTCTTGGCCGCGTTCGCGTGGCTCTTGACCGAGATGTGCGCCATCGCGCGCTTCAGGTCCGCCGCGTCGACGCCGTGCTTGGCGCGGTAGGCGGCCGCAAGCTGCGCGAACGAGCCGGGCGCCGACACGTTGGCCCAGTACAGGTTGTTCAGCGCGCCCCGGCCGCGCTGCGGCAGCCCGCCGTAGCCGGTGTCCTTGAGCTTCTCCACGCCCAGCGCCATCGCGATGTCGACCGCGCCGGACGCCACCGCGTAGACCGCGCCGCGAAACGCTTCGGTGCCCGTCGCGCAGTAGTTCTCGACGTGGGTGACCGGGATGTAGGGCAGGCGCAGCGTCATCGCCAATGGCACGCCGGACTTGCCGACGTGCTGCTCTTCGATCGCGGTGCCGAACCAGGCGGCCTCGATCTGCTTGCGCTCGATGCCCGCGTCGGTCAGCGCCTCCTGGAAGGCCTCGACCATCAGGTCTTCCGCGTTGCGGTCCCAGCGCTCGCCGAACTTCGAGCAGCCCATGCCGAGGATGACGACCTTGTCCTTGATTCCGGTGGCCATGTCGAGACTCCTTGTCGAATTGCGTTCAGTGTATGGCGGGCGCCGCCTCGCGGCTCGGTGAGCCGGTCGGCGTCGCCTCGCGGGGGATTCAGCGATCGGTCGGCGTCGCCTTCCAGAAATAGCGCACGAAGCCGCGCGCGGTGTCGACGTCCTTGATGCGGAAGCTCATCCGCATCGGGGTTCCCACGCCGACGCCACCCGAGTCGACGTCGGTGAAGTCGGCCATCATCCGGCCTCCCTCGTCGAACTGGATCATCCCGTAGTACGCGGGCGGATCCGGGCTGTAGGTCAGCACGTCGGCAGTGTACGACATGACCTTCGCGGTCGAGTCGGCGAACCGATGATCGTCCTGGCTGTCCAGCGCGTTGCAGGTCGGCTCGACGCAGTAGCGCCCCCTCGGGTACTGCACGGTGCCGCAGTTGCGGCACTTGCCCCCGACGAGGCCCTGCAGCATGTCGCGGTTGCGGTACAGCACGGTGAGCGGCGTGCCCTTGTCGACCTCGGCGCGCATGCCGCGTTCCAGGTCGACGATGCCGTTGAACGCGAGAAAGCGCATGTAGTTGCCGTCCTCGCAACGCCGCGCCAGCGAGCCCTTGACGCCGCGACGCGGCGCGAGCCCGGTGATCGCCGGAGTGACCTCGAAGAGCAGTGCGTCGCAGCCCTCGCCGAACGCGGCGAGCAGGATCCGGTCACCGGGCTTGGCGTCCTCGAGGGCGCCGGCGAGCATCAGCAGCGGGTGCGCCGCACCGGTGTCGCCGCAGACCGCGGCCAGCGTGTCGCGCACCGCGCCCTCGGAGATGCCGAGCTTTTTCGCCACACCGCCGCCGATCCGGTTCAGCGTGCTCGGCATGCAGAAGTGGGTGATGCTCGCGGCGTCCACGCCGGCAGCCTTCAGCAGCGTGGTGACCGCTGCCGGCACGATCTTCAGGAAGCCCTCCTCGCGGATCCAGCGCTCCTCCCACGCGTAGTCGTGCTCGCGGTCGTTCATCCGGAACTGGTGGACGAAGTCGACCGTCTCGGTGTGCGCGCCGAGCAGCCGGGCGACCGGCTTGCCCCGGCCGACCAGGATCGCGGCGGCACCGTCGCCGTACTGCATTTCCTGATTGCTCGCCGCGCGCGTCTGGCGGTGGTCCGCGCCGACCACCAGCACCGCGCCATCGGCCGGGGGGCTGGCCAGCGTCGCCGCCAGCGCGGAGGCGCCGGCGCGCAGGCTGCCGCCGGTGTCCTGCGAACGGATCGACGAGCGCAGGTTCAGCGCGTTGGCCACGACGCCCGCGTTCTGCCGGTCGTCGAACGGGTGCGTG
>JAHEDO010000076.1 GCA_024641185.1 Burkholderiaceae bacterium
CGAGCACCTCGGCGTGTCCGCCGCGCAGGAAGCGCACCGCGTCCTCGACGTCGCGCGCGTAGGCCTGCGCGTCGATCTTCCCGACGCACGGGCCGCTGCAACGCTGATCTTCAGGTACGGATAGGACTTGTCGTCGCGAAACAGGATGTTGTAGCGGGGCTGTGCACTCTTGATCAGGTTGCTCTCGAGCAGCAGCGCCTCGGCCTCGGATCGCGTCACCGTGGTATCGATGCGCGCGATGCGCTGGACCATGTGGGCGATCCGCGGGCTCGCCAGATTCTTCTGAAAGTAGGAATTGACCCGTTTGCGCAGATCACGGGCCTTGCCCACATACAGGATCGCACCTTGCGCGTCGATCATCCGATAGACGCCGGGGCGCTTGGGCAATTGCGCGAGGAAGGCGCGCAGGTCGAAGTCGCCCTCGGGCAACGGCACCTGCGCGTTCGACGGATCCTCCACCCGAGGCTCTTCGGGCTCGATCCGGTCAGCCGTGGGGCCGCAACCGCGCGAATCGCTCGGCGAAATGGCGGTCAGGCTTCCATTGCAGGGCGCCGAGCAGTTGATCGGCCATCACCGGCTGGTTGCACACAAGAACCATGTCGCAGCCTGCCGCGAGCGCAGCCTGCGCGCGTTCCACGATGCCGCCGGCCACCGCCGCAGCCTCCATGGTCAGATCATCGGAGAAGATCATTCCGCGAAAGCCCAGCCGCCGACGCAGGATCGTCTGGAGCCAGCGCTTGGAAAAGCCCGCGGGCAGGGGATCCACCTTCGGATAGATCACATGCGCCGGCATCACCGACAGGAGCGCGTCACCGAGCCAGGCATACGGTGCGGCGTCGTCTGCGAGGATCGTCGCGAGGTCGCGGGCGTCGATCGGAACCTCGACATGCGAGTCCGCGCGCGCGAATCCGTGGCCGGGAAAGTGCTTGCCGCAGTTGGCCACGCCGGCGAGCAGCAGACCGTGGGTCAGGCTCTTGGCCAGCAGCGTCACCACGCGCGGATCCCGATGCAGCGCGCGGTCCCCGATGACCCCCGAGGGCCCGTGGTCCAGGTCGAGCACCGGAGTGAAGCTCAAGTCGACACCGACCTCGCGCAGTTCCTCGCCGATCGTCTGGCCGATCTCGGTGGCGCGCTTGCACGCTGCCAGGACGTCTCGATCCCATAGTTCCCCGAGCTCGCGCATCGGAGGGATCTGGGTGAACCCATCGCGAAACCGCTGGACCCTTCCGCCTTCGTGATCGACACAGATCAGCAGCGGCGGGCGGCGCAGTCCGCGAATCTGCCGGCAAAGGGCCGCCAGCTGAGGTCGCGAATCGTAGTTGCGGGTGAACAGGATCACGCCCCCGACCATCGGATGGCTGAGCCTGGCGATGTCGTCGACGGTGAGTTCCGTCCCCGCTACGTCGACGATGACCGGCCCTGGCGCTGCGTTCATTCTCGTTCCTCCTGGATGGCCTGCTGCGCGCTGTCGCCGCCCGCGCCCGCGCGGCTCGCCGACCCGCCCTTCTCGATGATCACGAAGGCGATCACGCTGTCGATCTCGTCGGATAGCGAGACGTGAGCCACCAGGTCGTGGTCCTTCAGATACCCGGCGAGCGCCTTGCGCGCGACCGGCACCGGCTTGCCGCGTCCGTCGTTGAGCACCTGCAGCGAAAGCAGCGTCATCGGCCCCCGCAGGCCGAGTCCGAGCGCTTTGGAGAACGCCTCCTTCGCCGCGAAACGCTTGGCCAGGTAGCGCGCGGAGTAGCCTCCGCCGTGCGATCCGCGGCTCGCCCGGCGGTGAAACTCGTCGAGTTCGTCCGGGCCGAGCACGCGACGCGCGAAGCGCTCGCCGTAGCGGGCCAGCAGGCCCTCGATGCGTCGAACGAGGACCACATCGGTGCCGATGCCGTAGATCACCTCGCCGAAGCCCCCTCGCGGATCAGGCCCTTCATCTCGCGAACGGCTTCTCGCATCCCGACGTAGACGGCCCGGGACACGATCGCGTGCCCGATGTGCAGCTCGCGCACGCCGGACAGCCCTGCCACCGGCTGCACGTTGAAGTAGTTGAGCGCATGCCCGGCATTGAAGCGCATGCCGAGTCTGCGCACCGTGTCGCCGGCGTCCCGGATCTTGTCGAGTTCGGCCAGCACCGCCGGCGACTCCGCATCGCGGCCGCGGGCGTGAAACGCGTGCGCATAGGGGCCGGTGTGGATCTCGCACACGCGCGCGCCGATGCGTGCGGCGGCCTCCACCTGCGACAGATCCGCGTCGATGAACACGCTGGTCATGATGCCCGCGACGGCGAGCCTGCCGACCACATCCTGCAACCGGGCTTCCTGCGACACGATGTCCAGGCCGCCCTCGGTCGTGATCTCGTGGCGCCCCTCTGGCACCAGCATGGCCATCTCCGGCATGATCCGCTGCGCGATGCCGACCATCTCCTCGGTGGCCGCCATTTCCAGGTTCAGCTTGATGTGCGTCAGCTCGCGCAGGCGCCGGACATCCTCGTCCTGTATGTGCCGGCGATCCTCACGCAGGTGAACCGTGATGCCGTCCGCGCCGCCGAGATGCGCCTCCACCGCCGCCCAGACCGGGTCCGGCTCGTAGGTGCGCCGCGCCTGCCGCAAGGTGGCCACGTGGTCGATGTTCACGCCGAGTTCGATCATAATTTGTGCAGGTCGATCAGGATCTGGCGCGTGTGCAGCGCCTGCCCTTCGAGGTGGTGCGCAAGAATCATGCGCGTCAGGTATTTTGCCTGCGATCGGGTCGAAGTCGAATCGAATTGCCCGCTGGCCAGGTCGCGCAAGGTTGCTCCGGTGACGAGGTTCGCCGAAGCGGCCGCCTGGGGTTCGGCCGCGACGAACCCGCCGGCGGGCTCCCAGCGGTAGTTGCGCCCGGCGTCAATCAAGTGGCGGCGCGCGTCGCGCGCCAGATCCGGGGCGTACCCGGTCTCGCGCAGCAGGAGCCACTCGAAGCGGCGCAGCGTCGCGTCGAGCGATGCCCCGGCCCCGAGAGCCGCGAGGGCATCCCGATACCCGTCGTAGAGCTGCGGATGCCCGTCCTCGCGCGGCAGCAGGCGCACGAGCAGTTCGTTCAGATAGAACGCACAGAGCAGCGCGTCGCCTCTCGGGGCGATGCTGCCGCCCTCCCATTCGGCGCCCACCAGCGTGCGCAACTCTCCCCGCCCCGAGAAACTGACGGTCAGCGGCTGGAACTGGAGGAGCACCGCCCGGAGCTGCGATCTCGGGCGCTTCGCACCCTTCGCGACCGCGGCGACACGGCCGTGCTCCCGGGTGAACAGGTCGACGATCAGGCTCGTCTCCCGGTACGGGGTGGAATGCAGCAGGAAGGCCTGCTCTTCGTTTCGCCTGGTCATTGTCGTCATGGCGCCCGTGCCCTGCGACCCTATTCGTAGCCGTAGGCGCGCAGGCTCTGCTCGTCGTCCGCCCAGCCGCTGCGCACCTTGACGAAGAGTTCGAGATAGACAGGCATCCCGAGCAGCCGCTCCAGGTCGATTCGGGCCTCCGTCGCGATCCGCTTGATCCGCTCGCCGGAGGCACCCAGCACGATCGCCTTCTGTGCGTCCCTTTCGACCAGCACCGTAGCGAACACCCGGCGGAGTTTGGGCAGCTCCTCGAAGCGCTCGATCACCACGGTGCTCGCGTAGGGCAATTCGTCCCCGAGCAGCCTGAACAGCTTCTCCCGTATGAGTTCGGAGGCGAGGAAACGCTCTCCCCGGTCGGTCAGATCGTCGTCCGCGTGGACGCGTTCACCCTCCGGCAGCCTGGCCACGCACAGATCGACCAGCAGTTCCACCTGCCGGCCGCTTCGCGCGCTGATCGGCACGATTTCGTCGAACGCCCGAACCTTGCTGGCGTGCTCGACCAGCGGCAGCAATTTCGCCTTGTCGCGGACTGCATCGACCTTGTTGACCGCCAGCAGGACCGGCCGGTCGTCGGGCAGCAACCCGGCGAGTTGTTCGTCGGCGCGCGTCCAACTGGTGGCGTCGCAGACCATCACGACAACGTCGGCATCCTGCGCCACCTGCTGTGCGGTGCGATTGAGCACCCGGTTCAGCGCCCCCCCGGTACGCGTCTGATAGCCGGGGGTGTCGAGAAACAGCAGCTGAGCGTCGGGCCGCGTGAGCACGCCCAGAATCCTGTGACGCGTCGTCTGGGGCCGCCGGGAGGTAATCGACAGCTTCTGTCCGACGAGCCGGTTGAGCAGCGTCGATTTTCCGACGTTGGGCCGACCGACGATCGCCACGTAGCCGCAACGAAATGTCCGCTCGCCGTCGGCGGACGCGTCGTCGTGCTCGGACATCAGACGGTCTGTACGTTCAGGCGGGCCGGCGGCGCTCGACGATCGTCGAATTCGGGATCGGGCACGAGGCTGCTCGGAACCCGCGACAGCGAATCCTGGGCATCCGGGCCGGCGTCCCTCGCTTCGCTGCGCCCCGCGCCGCCGCTCCCTGCGTCCTCCGCGATCACCCGTTGGGCGGACGCCTTGGTCTTGCTTCTTCGGCCTGCCGCGGGCAGCAGCGCCTGCGCCTTTTCGAGGGCGAGCTTGGCGGCCGCCTGCTCGGCGGCACGTCGGCTTGCGCCGCCGCCCAGCGCCTCGATGCCCAGCTTGGGGATCGAGCACTCGACCTCGAACTGCTGGTTGTGCGCCGCACCGTGCGTCGCGACGACCGCGTAAACCGGCAACGGCACGCGCCGCCCCTGCAGGTATTCCTGCAACAGCGTCTTGGCGTCCTTGCCCAGCGTGTTCGGGTCGACGGACTTGATGATCGGGGCATACAACGACGCGATCACTGTGCGCGCGGCATCGAACCCGCCGTCCAGCAACACCGCGCCGAAAATCGCCTCCAGGGTGTCGCCGAGGATCGACGGGCGACGGAATCCCCCGCTCTTCAGTTCCCCTTCGCCAAGCAGCAGGTGCTGGCTCAGCTCGAGCTTCTGCGCGATCTCGTAGAGCGACTGCTGCTTGACCAGATTGGCGCGCACCCGTGACAGATCGCCCTCGTCGATACGGGAGAAGGTCTCGTAGAGCAGCGATGCGACCACGCAGTTCAGCACGCTGTCGCCGAGAAACTCGAGCCGTTCGTTGTTGGGTTTTCCGTGACTACGATGCGTGAGCGCCTGCTTCAGCAACGCCGGGTCGCCGAACTGATACCCGAGACGCTGCTGAAGCGGCTCGAAGCTCATGCGACCACGCTCTTCACCGAGACGCGCTCCCCTGATAGTCGAGCAGCAGACTGGCCGGTCCGAACAGCGGCACCCGCTTCTCGTAGCGGAAGCTGATCGTCACCTTGTTGCCGTCGCGCGTGACCACCAGGTCCTTGCCCTGGATCGACACGATGTCGTCGATCGCCGCGCTGCGTTCGAACGCGTTCACGATGCCCGTTCTACTGGTCTCGCCTGAGGTGCTGATCCGCTCGATCGCACGCTTGATTGCCATGTATTCGAGCGCCGTCGGAAGCACCCGCATCCCCACCACCACCAGCATCACGACGACGATGCCGAAGAACAGCATCCCGATCAGGCTCAGGCCGCGCTCGCGGCGCGCAAGGGAATTGACCATCATCAGTGAAACCGTCCGATTCGTTTCAAGTCGCTGAAGTTCATCCAGATGAAGAAAGCCTTGCCGACAATGTTGCGCTCCGGCACGAAACCCCAGAAACGACTGTCGAGGCTGTTCTCACGGTTGTCGCCCATCATGAAGTAGTGCCCGGCAGGAACCACACAGGTGACGCCGCTGCTGCTGTACTCGCAACGCTCCCTGAACGGAAACGCATCCACCGCTGAGATGAAAGACGGTTTTTCCAATTCTGTCAATATCTTATGGTCGATTCCTCCCAGCTTTTCTGAATATTGCCGGGAGTAGGTCAGGCGGTCGCTGTCGTAGAATTCGCCGGCGTCGACCAGCGGGACTTCGACGTCGTTTATTTTCAAGTGCTTGTTTTGATAGGAAATTTTGTCGCCCGGCAGCCCAACCACCCGCTTGATGTAGTCCATGGAGGGGTCGCGGGGGTAGCGGAACACCATGACGTCGCCCCTTTCCGGGCTGCCGACGTCGATCACTTTGGCGTTGATCAAGGGCAGGCGCACCCCATAGGTGAACTTGTTCACCAGGATCAGGTCGCCGACCAGCAGCGTCGGGATCATCGATCCGGACGGAATCTTGAAGGGTTCGACGACGAACGAGCGCAGAAAGAACACGACCGCGATCACCGGGAACAGCCCTGCCGTGTACTCCAGCCATGCCGGCTGGCGCAGTGCCGCCTCGATGATCGCCATTCGTGCGGCGGCCGGATCGGCGACCTGCGCCGTGCCACCGCTTGCCTGCGAGCGATCGAAGGCCTCCGCCCGGGCCATCGCCTCCCGGCGCCGCCGCGGCAGGAAGAACAGCCTTTCGGCGACCCACGCGACGAAGGTGGCCAAAAGGAGCAGAAAGAGGATCAGGGCGAAGTTCAAGGCGTTGTTCTCTGGCACGGACACTCCATAACGATCATCAGCGGCTGTCGGCCTGCAGAACAGCGAGGAACGCCTCCTGCGGGATCTCGACCGAACCGACCTGCTTCATCCGCTTCTTGCCCGCCTTCTGCTTCTCGAGCAGTTTCTTCTTGCGGGTAATGTCCCCGCCATAGCACTTCGCGAGGACGTTCTTTCGGAGCGCCTTCACGTTCTCGCGAGCGATGATGTTGCTGCCGATCGCGGCCTGGATCGCCACGTCGTACATCTGACGGGGGATCAGTTCTCGCATCCGTGCGACCACCTCGCGGCCGCGGCTCTGCGAGACGCTGCGGTGCACGATCAGCGAGAGCGCATCGACCTTCTCGCCGTTGACCAGAATATCCATCTTCACGACATCGGAGGCGCGATATTCCTTGAACTCGTAGTCCATCGAAGCGTATCCGCGCGACGTGGACTTCAGCTTGTCGAAGAAGTCGAGCACGATCTCGTTCATCGGCAGTTCGTAGGTCAGGTGCACCTGGCGCCCGTGATAGGCGAGATTGGTCTGCACGCCCCGCTTTCCGGTGCACAGCGTCATGACGTTGCCCACGTACTCCTGGGGCACGAACATCGTCACCGTGACGACCGGCTCGCGGATCTCCTCGATCTTGCTCGGGTCGGGCATCTTCGCCGGGTTTTCCACCCGCAGCAGCGTGCCGTCGCGCATCAGGATCTCGTAGACCACCGTCGGCGCGGTGGTGATGAGTTCCATGTCGAACTCGCGTTCGAGCCGTTCCTGCACGATGTCCATGTGCAGCAGGCCGAGGAAGCCGCAGCGAAAACCGAAGCCCAGCGCCTGCGACACCTCCGGCTCATACTGCAGAGACGCGTCGTTGAGCTGCAGCTTCTCCAGCGCGTCGCGCATCGCCTCGTACTGGTTCGCCTCGATCGGGTACAGACCGGCGAACACCGAGGGTTTGATCTCCTTGAAGCCCGGCAGCGGCGCGGATGCCGACGGATTCGCCAGGGTCACCGTGTCGCCGACCTTGGCGGCATGGAGCTCTTTCAGGCCGGAGATCACGAAGCCCACCTCGCCCGCCGACAGTTGCCCCCGGCCGGCCGATTTCGGGGTGAACACCCCGACCTGCTCGCAAAGCACGGTGACGCCGGTGGCCATCAGCTTGATCTTGTCCTTGGGCCGCAGCGTGCCGTTGAAGACCCTCACCAGCATCACCACGCCGACGTAGTTGTCGAACCAGGAGTCGATGATCAGGGCCTGCAGCGGTGCGTCCGGATCGCCCTTGGGCGGGGGTATCCGGGCGATCACCGCCTCGAGGATCTCGTCGATCCCCATGCCGGTCTTGGCGCTGGCGCGGATCGCCTGGGTGGCGTCGATGCCGATCACGTCCTCGATCTCGGCAGCGGCGCCCTCCGGGTCGGCCGACGGAAGGTCCATCTTGTTGAGCACCGGGACGACGTCCACGCCGAGGTCGATCGCGGTGTAGCAGTTGGCCACCGTCTGTGCCTCCACCCCTTGCGTCGCGTCCACGACGAGCAGTGCGCCCTCGCAGGCGGAAAGCGAGCGGCTGACCTCGTAGGAAAAATCGACGTGCCCGGGCGTGTCGATCAGGTTCAAGGCGTAGACCTGCCCGTCGCTTGCGGTATAGGTCAGGGCCGCCGTCTGCGCCTTGATCGTGATGCCGCGCTCGCGCTCGAGGTCCATCGAATCCAGCACCTGCGCCTCCATCTCGCGATCGGACAGGCCGCCGCAGCGCTGGATCAGCCGATCGGCAAGGGTCGACTTGCCGTGGTCGATGTGGGCAATGATGGAAAAGTTGCGGATTCTCTGCATAGTTGCCGGCGCGGCCGGCCATGGAAAGTGAAAAGAGGCGCAGAACCGCGCCTCCCCTGACCGGATTCTACCGGATCGCCAAGGCTCAGCGTCCGGGAGGCGCCGGACGGATCGGCACGAACGCGGCGTTGTCGCCTCGGCGCACCAGCAGGACGTGCGTGCGCCCCTTGTCCAGTTTGGCCGCCATCTCGCTGAGTTGCCGCACGCCGGTCACGTCCTGGTTGTCCAGCGACAGGATCACGTCGCCAGGTCGCAGGCCGGCCCTCGCCGCGGCGCCCTCGACCGCATCGACGACGACGCCGTTCTTGATCCGCAGCTGGGCCTTGCGATCGTCCGGAATCTCCGACACGGTGAGCCCGAGGGCGTTCACACCGGCGCTCGGCGCCGATGGCCCTCCGCCATTCTGGCCACGGGCCGCTCGCGGCGCGCGCTCGGACTCCATCTCGCCGACGGTGAGTTGCAGGTCCCGAATGTCGCCCTTGCGCCAGATCTGCAAACCGATCTTGGCGCCGGGCTTCGTGGAGCCCACGACCCGCGGAAGGTCGCTGGCCTTCTCGATCGACTTGCCGTCGAACTTCAGGATGATGTCACCGACCTCGAGACCGCCGCGATCGGCCGGACCGTTCGCTTCGACGCTCCGCACCAGCGCCCCGACCGCCTTCGGCAGACCCAGCGGTTCCGAAACGTCTTTCGTGACCTCCGCGATGCCCACGCCGATACGCCCGCGCACCACCCGTCCGGAGCTCTTGAGTTGATCGGCGACGCGCATCGCCTCGTCGATCGGGATCGCAAACGAGATGCCCATGAAGCCGCCGGTGCGGCTGTAGATCTGCGAATTGATGCCGACGACTTCGCCGCGCATGTTGAGCAGCGGACCGCCTGAGTTGCCCGGATTCACCGCCACGTCGGTCTGTATGAATGGCAGATAGTCGCCGGTATCCCGTCCCTTGGCGGAGACGATCCCGGCGGTCACCGTGTTGTCGAGCCCGAATGGCGAGCCGATGGCGACCACCCATTCGCCGACCCGCAGCTTGCTCGAATCGCCGATCGTCAGCCGCGGCAGATTCGACGCCTCGATCTTCACCAGTGCCACGTCGGTGCGCCGATCCGACCCGATCAGCTTGCCCTTGAATTCACGCTTGTCCGTCAGCGTCACGTAGATCTCGTCGGCGCCATCGACCACATGATGGTTGGTCAGCAGGTAACCGTCGCCGGAAATGAAGAAGCCCGAGCCCACACCGCGCGGAACCTCGTCGCCTCCCCGTCCGTGGGGGTTCGGTCCGGGGCGCGGCGGGAAGAAGCGCCGGAAGAACTCGTAGAAGGGGTCGTTCTCGTCCATGCCTTCCGGCAGCTGCGGCACGGCGCCCGAGGAGCCCTTGGAGCGTTCGACCGTCCTGATGTTCACGACCGCCGGACCGGCACGCTCGACCAGGTCGGCGAAGTCGGGCAGGTCGTGCGCCTGGGCGGCGATCGCGGCGGGCGCCGCGATCGTTGCGGTACCCGTGATCAGGGCGACCGTCAGCGGGAGGAGGAGAAACAGTCTTTTCATTGAGAGCACGTCCAGCGTCGAAACATCAGGCGGAAGCGGTTGCGGGCAAGACCAGTACCTGCCGCCCGGACCGGGTATTCATCGGGATATTGGGGCATCTGCACGCAATTCCAAGGGCTCCCGGCTTGGCGCGTGCTCCCGGCTTGCGCCGCCCCGATCCATCCAGCGCAGCCAGGCCAGCAGCCTGCGCCTGCCTGCGTCCGACAGGAGGTCCGCACCGATCAGCAGTCGGACGCGTCGATGGCCGGCCATGCCGTCTATCCAGGCCAGTGGCCAGATGCTGTGCCAGCAAAGCGGCCGGAACGGGACCTCGTCCTCGGGACCCGCGTGATCCTGCCAGAACGACGCACCTGCGGCATCCACGATCAGCCGCCCCGTGCGCAGACGACTCATGGCCCGCCGCCAGGAGGCCACCGCAATCAACGAAGCGCAGGCCGCGAGCGTCAGGCCGGTCCAGGGTTGCCCTGCCAGGGCCAGGCTCAGCGCGAGAGTGAATGCACCGGCGACACCGCAAAGATGCACCGAGACCAGGACGGTACGCAGGGCCGGCGATTCGCCGATCCGAATTTCAATGCGATGGGCCACGCCAACTCCGAATGCCGCGCCACTCCGGGGCCGGCGGGTGCGCCTGCGCAACCAGGGCTGCCAGGGACGCGCCGTGATTCTCAGACCCGTCGGAACACCACCGAGCCGTTGGTTCCGCCGAACCCGAACGAGTTGGACATCGCGACGTCGATCCGCATCTGTCGTGCCTCGTTTGCGCAGTAGTCCAGGTCGCAGCGCTCGTCCTGGTTGAAGATGTTGATCGTCGGCGGAGAGATCTGATGGTGAACCGCCAGCGCGGTGAACACCGCCTCGATTCCGCCGGCCGCGCCGAGCAGATGTCCGGTCATCGATTTCGTCGAGTTGACCACCACGCTGCGCGCATGGTCGCCGAAAGCGCGCTTGATCGACACGGTCTCCGCGATGTCGCCCAACGGGGTGGAGGTCGCGTGGGCATTCAGGTACTGGACCGCCTCGGGACCGATGCCAGCATTGCGCAGCGCATTGCCCATGCCTCGGGCCGGGCCCTCGCCGTCCTCCGACGGCGCGCTCATGTGGAAGGCGTCGGAGCTCATCCCGAAGCCGATCAGTTCGCCGTAGACGCGCGCGCCGCGCTTGCGGGCGTGTTCGTATTCCTCGAGGACCACGACGCCGGCGCCCTCACCGAGGACGAAGCCGTCACGGTCGCGGTCGAAGGGGCGGCTCGCAGTGGTCGGATCGTCATTGCGGGTGGAAAGCGCCCGCATCGACGCGAACCCGCCCACGCCGAGCGGCGACACCGTCGACTCTGCGCCCCCGGCCACCATCACGTCGGCGTCGCCGTATTCGATCAGCCGGCCCGCTACGCCGATCGAATGGGTACCGGTCGTGCAGGCCGAGACGATGGCGAACGTCGGTCCCTTGAGTCCCAGCATGATCGACAGCTGTCCCGAGATCATGTTGATGATCGAACCCGGAACGAAGAACGGCGAGATTCGCCGCGGCCCGCGCTTCGCGTACTCAACCTGATTTTCCTCGATCAGCGGAAGGCCGCCGATGCCGGAACTGACGATCGCGCCGATGCGCTCGGAATTGGCGTCGCCGATCTCGATGCCGCTGTCGCGCACCGCCTGCAGGCTGGCGGCGATTCCGTAGTGGATGAACGTGTCGAAGTGGCGCGCCTCTTTGGCCGGCATGTACTGGGCAATGTCGAAACCCTTGACCTCGCCCGCGATCTGCGCGGGAAACGCCGACGCGTCAAAACGGGTGATTCGGCCAATGCCTGAGCGGCCGGCGACCAGGTTTTCCCAGGCCGAAGAGAGATCGTTGCCGACGGGGCTGACGATGCCCAGTCCGGTGATGACGACGCGGCGACGGCTCACGTTGGCCTCCTCGTGACGTCCCAGCGGGCCTCAGCCCTTGCTGTGAGCGTTGATGTAGTCGATCGCCTGCTGGACCGTGGTGATCTTCTCGGCTTCCTCGTCAGGGATCTCCGTCTCGAACGCGTCCTCGAGTGCCATCACCAGCTCGACCGTGTCCAGAGAATCGGCGCCCAGGTCGTCGACGAACGAAGATTCGTTCTTGATGTCGGCCTCGTTGACGCCGAGTTGTTCCGCGACGATCTTGCGCACGCGCTGTTCGATGTTTTCCATTCCCTTTGGCTCCTCGTAATGGCGCTGCCAGCAAGCTGGCGCCAAGTTTGTGATCTGTGCTTCGATGCCTTGTCTCAGGCGACGGCGTCGGATTTTACCAGTTGGCGGGCAGCTCCGACGGTCGATCGGTCAGCCTAGTCGCTTTGACCGCCCGATTAGCGACTTCGGCACCCTCGTCCTCATTCCATGTACATCCCACCATTCACGTGCAGCGTCACGCCCGTCACGTAGCCCGCCTGCGGCGAAGCCAGATAGGCCACTGCCCCGGCAACGTCCTCCGGCTGGCCGAAACGGCCAAGCGGGATGCTCTGCATCAGCGCCGAGGTCTGCGCCTCGGTCAGCGACCGCGTCATGTCCGTGTCGATGAAGCCGGGCGCAACGCAGTTCACGGTGATGTTGCGGCTGCCGAGTTCGCGCGCCAGCGCGCGGCTCATCCCGGCCACGCCCGCCTTCGCGGCGGCGTAGTTCGCCTGCCCGGCATTGCCGCTGGACCCCACGACCGAGGTGATGTTGACGATACGGCCGAACCTGGCCTTCATCATCGCGCGCATCACCAGACGCGACATCCTGAACACGGCGCTCAGATTGGTGTCGAGCACAGCGCCCCACTCGCCGTCCTTCATCCTCATCGCGAGATTATCGCGGGTGATGCCGGCGTTGTTCACCAGTATCGACAGCGCGCCGAACTCCTTCTGGATCGCGTCGACCA
>JAHEDO010000077.1 GCA_024641185.1 Burkholderiaceae bacterium
GGCGTCGCGGTCGGTGCGGCCAGCTACTACGCGCGCGCCACCGGCCGCACAGGCGTGGCGAACCTGCACGTCGCGCCCGGCCTGGGCAACGGCATCGGCATGATCTACAACGCGCTGCGGGCCAACGCGCCGATGGTCGTCACCGCCGGGCAGCAGGACAGCCGGATGCTGCGCCGCGAACCGATCCTCAGCCACGATCTCGCGGCGATGGCGGCGCCGGTGACCAAGTGGAGTACCCAGGTCCAGTCGGCCGACGAGATGGACGAGGTCATGCGGCGCGCGTTCAAGATCGCCAACGACCCGCCTTTCGGCCCGGTGTTCGTCGCGCTGCCGATCAACGTGATGGAGCAGGAGACGGACAACGGCGCGCTCGCGCCGGCGCGCCTGTACCGTGAGCCTCTGGCCGATCCGCAGGGTATCGCCGCGGCCTGCGCGCTCCTGACGGCGTCTCGCGCACCGGTGCTCGTCGTCGGTGACGACGTCGCGCGTGCCGGCGCCGTCGCCGACCTGGTGCGACTGTCCGAGAGGCTCGGTGCGCCGGTCTGGTTCGAAGGCATCCGCGGCCACGCGTCGTTTCCGAGTACGCATCCCCACGCGCGCTCCGGGGTTCCCTTCGACGCGGCCGCGATCAGGAAGACGCTGGGCGACGCCGACGTCGTCGTGCTGGTCGGCGGCGCGTTCTTCGAGGAGGTCTGGTACACGCCGGGCGCGCCGTTCCCCGGAGGCGCGAAGATCGTGCAGATCGAGTCTTCGGCAAGGCCGCTCGCCTACAACCATCCGGTCGACGTCGGCCTCGTCGGCGGCATGCGGGTGACCCTTCGGGCGCTCGACGACGCGCTCGCGCTGGCGGCCGACGATGCCTGGCGCGTCGCGGCGTCGCGTCGTGGCGCGGCGCTGGCGGAGCAGAAGGCGCGCGATGCCGCCGCATACCAGGCCAGGCTGGAGAAGGCGTGGGCGCGCGAGCCGATCTCCATGCCCCGCGTGATGGCCGAACTGCGTCGCGCGACGCCGCAACAGGCGGTGATCGTCGAGGAGTCGATCACCGCGAGCGTCGATTTCGCGGCGGCCTTCGATTTCGATGCGCCCGATCAGTACCTCGGCGCGCGGGGCGGCGGCATCGGCCAGGGGCTCGCGGGTGCGATCGGGGCGTCGGTCGGGCATCCGGGTCGTCCGGTGCTGTGCGTCTCCGGCGACGGCTCCGCGATGTATTCGATCCAGGCGCTGTGGACCGCGGCGCATCATCGGCTCCCGATCGTGTTCGCGATCCTGGTCAACCGCGAGTACCGGGTGCTCAAGCACAACCTCGACATCTACCGGCAGCGCTTCGATGCCGCGTCCGACAGGCCCTATCCGCACATGGACCTGACTGGCCCGGCGATGGGGTTCGTCGAGATGGCCGCCGGCATGGGTGTTCCCGGCGCGCGCGTGAGCAGGGCCGAAGAACTCGCCGCGGCGCTGCGGCAGGCGTTCGAGGCCGGCGGCCCGCGGCTCGTCGAGATCGCGATCGAGGGCAAGCGGTAGGCGCACCGGGTACTCGCGTCGCCGGCACGCGGCGTGTCGTTCGTCGATGGCGCCGGCGCGCCACGGTCGATCGAAGGCCGAGCCCGGGCCGATCGGAGCCCGCTTCCCGATCGCTCAGAGGCTGCGCCCGCGCCGCATCAGAATGGCGGCGAGTTCGAACAGGCCCTCGGCCAGCAAGGCCAGGGCGGCCGACGGCAGCGCGCCTGCCAGCAGTAGCTCCTTGTCGTTCAGCGCCAGGCCGGTGACGATCCGCTCGCCGTAGCCGCCCGCGCCGATGAACGCGGCGATCGTCGCGGTGCCGACGGCGATCGTGGTCGCTGTCCGTACGCCGGCCACGATGGTGGGCATTGCCAGCGGCAGCTCGACGAGGCGCAGTCGTTGTCCCGGCGACAGGCCCAGCGCATCCGCGGCGTCCTTCAGCCCGGCGGGAATCCCCATCAGACCGGTGCAGGTGTTGCGCATGATCGGCAGCAGCGCGTACAGCGTCAGCGCCAGCAGCGCGGGCACCGCGCCGATGCGGCCCACCCAGGAGATCAGGATCGCGAGCATCGCCAGTGACGGCACGGTCTGCAGCAGGCCGCTGGCGCCCAGCACGCCGGCGCGCAGCCCGTCATGCGGCGCGGCGAGCGTCGCCAGCGGTACGCCGACCAGAACCGCGAGCCCGACCGAAGCCACGACCAGCCCGATGTGCTGCAGCGTCAGGCGCAGCAGGTCCGGCCCGAACAGCTTGGCCAGAAAGCCCGCGCCGGCTTCGGTGCGTCGACCGTTCGCGGCTTCGGCGCTTCGATCCGCAACGTCCGTGGCACTCGCACTGGCACTGGCACCGGCCCCGGCGCCAGCATCAGCACCGAACCCGGCGCTGCGTGCGCCGCCCATGTGGCCGGCGAGATGCTCGCGCGCGATCGCATCGAACCCAGCGCCCTGCAGCTCGGCGCGCGCGTTCATCCGGATCATCGCCTGCTCGCTGATGCTGCCGCTCAGCTTTCGCAGCGCCGCCCAGGCCTGCGGAAACCGCTGCGGCACGTCCAGCCGATAGAGCACGACGGCGTCGTAAAGCGGGAAGTAGTTCGCGTCGTCCTTCAGCACGCGCAGCCCCAGGTGCTCGATCTTGGCGTCCGTCGTGTAGATGTCGATCACGTCGACCTGTCCGCCGATGATCGCGTCATAGGCGAGGCCGTGGTCCAGCCCGCTGGGGCGCTGAGGCAGGCCGTACTCTTGCGCCAAACCCTTCCAGCCGTCGGATCGGCCGAGGAACTCGTTGCTCAGGCCCATGCGCAGGCCGGGGTGGCGGGCGAGGTCGGAGAGCGCTCCGATGCCGAGCCCTTGTGCCACGTCGGCGCGCATCGCCAGCGCGTAGCCATTGTTGAAGCCCAGGGCGATGTCGACGCCAAGCCCGAGCGGTCTGAGCTGTTCACGCATCTCGGCCAGTGTCGACGGCCTGGTGTTCTTCAGGATCTCCTGGTCGATCGTGCCTGAATATTCGGCATAGAGGTCGATGCTGCCGGCGCGAAGCGCCTGGTAGACGATGGCGGTGTTGCCGAGGCCCTGTCGAACCTCGATCGGCGCGTAGGGCTGCGCGGTCTGCGCCAGCACCTGCGCGAGGATGTACGACTCGGTGAAACGCTTGGAGCCGACGCGCAGCCGATCCGCCCCCCACGCCAGCGAGGCGACGCAGGTCAGACAGCACAGCACCAGGAAGTGCTTCGGAAATCGCATCGGGAAATTCTCGTGAGGCCGAGTGCCATGTTCCGGGGTCCATCGCCACCGCGTCAAGCGCGCATTCGGGGATCGTGCAGTCGTCGATCGCGTAGACTCGGGCCATGGTCGTTGCCGACGAGAGCACGCCGCGTCCCGACTCTGTCCTCACTCGCGACGCACGCGCGCGGCGCCGCCTTCTGCTCGGGGCGGTCGCGGCGCCGCTCGCCGCCTGCAGCCCTGCCGGGCGCACGGTCGGCGCGCCGGTCACGCTCGTCTTCAAGCACGCCAAACTGTTCGGCGATCCAGGGCCGCTGCGCGCGCTGCTCGACGCGTTCGAGCGCCGCAACCCGGGCATCCGGGTGCGCGACGAGACGCTGCCCTCGTCGAGCGACGCGCAGCACCAGTTCTATGCGATCAATCTGCAGGCGCACTCCCCCGCATTCGACGTCTTCGCCGCGGACGTGATCTGGGTGGCGGGATTCGCGCGGGCCGGCTGGCTGCGCGACCTGTCCGAACTGCTGCCGGATCACGAGCGCGCCGCCTTGTTCGCCGGCCCGATGCGTGCGGTGACGCATCGCCGGCGACCGTACGCCTTCCCCTGGTATGTCGACGCGGGTCTGCTCTACTTCCGCAGCGACCTGCTCGCGCGCCACGGCCACGCGCCGCCCCGCACCTGGAGCGGGCTCGTTCGCGCCGCGCAGGCGGTCTGTGCGCGTGAACCCGGCCTGCGCGGCTTCATCTGGCAGGGCCGGCAGTACGAGGGGCTGGTGTGCAATGCGCTCGAGTACCTGTGGAGCAACGGCGGGCAGGTGTTCGACGACGGGCGGGTCGTGCTCGACAGCGAGGCCAACCGGACCGCGCTGAGTTTCATGGTCGACCTGGTGCACCGCTATCGCGTTTCGCCCGGATCGGTCACCACCGCGACCGAGGAGCCGTCACGGCACCTGTTCGGGCAGGGTCGCGCGCTGTTCATGCGCAACTGGCCCTACGCGTGGACCACGTTCGCCGACCCCGCGTCGCGGGTGCACGGCGCGGTGGGCATTTCGGTGCTGCCCCATTTTCCGGGCGGGATGTCGACCGCCGCGCTCGGCGGCTGGCAGCTCGCGGTCAACGCCTATTCGCGCGCGCCCGACGCCGCGATGCGTCTGGTCGCCTGGCTCGGCTCGGTGCCGGCGCAGAAATCGCTGGCGCTGGCCTACGGGTTCCAGCCGTCGCGCGTGGCGCTCTACGACGACGCGGATCTGCTCGCGGCGCAGCCCGCGCTCGCCACGCTGCGCGAGGTCTTCGCGAACGCGCGGCCGCGTCCGGTGATGCCGAGGTACGTGCGCGTCTCGCAGGTACTGCAGACCGAGTTCAGCGCGGCGCTGTCGCGGGTCAGGCCGGTGGCGCTCGCGCTCGCGTCAGCGCAGCGTGGCATCGAGAGGATCGTCGCCGATGCGCACTGAACGAGGACGTGAACGGGCCGGCTGGTACCTCGTCCCCGCCGGCGCGCTGCTCTGCGTGGTCGTGCTGTTCCCGATGGTCTACGTGGGCTGGCTCAGCCTCGAGCGCTGGTCGTTGCTCGAGGGGCCGGCGCGCTGGATCGGGCTCGACAACTACATTCGCGTCGCGTCCGACGGGCGATTCTGGAACGCGCTCGGCAACACGGTCTACTTCACCGTGGTCTCGGTGCTGGCCGAGCTCGCGCTCGGCCTGGCCATTGCGTTGCTGCTGCACCGCCAGGGCCGGGGTCGAGCCTTGTTCTATGGGGTCGTGCTGCTGCCCTGGGCGGTACCCACGGCGGTGTCGGCGCGGATGTGGGAGTGGATGTACAACACGGAGATCGGCGTGATAAATCACCTGATCGGCGTCGAGGTGAACTGGCTCGGCAGCCCCGGCTGGGCGATGCACGCAGCGATCGCGATGGACGTGTGGAAGTCGACCCCGTTCGTCGCGCTGCTGCTGATCGCCGGGCTGCAGGGCATTCCCGGCGACCTGTACCGCGCGGCAGCGGTCGACGGCGCGCGCGGCGCGATGGTGCTGCGAACGATCACGCTGCCGCTGCTTGCCCCGGTAATGCTGGTGGCGGTGGTCTTCCGTGCGATCGACGCGTTCCGCGTCTTCGACACGATCTACGTGCTGACCGGCGGCGGGCCGGCGGACAGCACCGAGACGCTGTCGATCTACGTGTACCGGACACTGTTCCACTCGCTGGAGTTCGGCTACGGCTCGGCGCTGGCGGTGGTCACGCTCGGCGGCGCGGCGGTGCTGACGATGGCCTACGTGTGGCTGCTCGGCTGGCGCACGCAATGAACGCGGCCACCCGGTTCGTATTGCTCGCGGTCGTCGCGCTGTACTGCGTCGCGCCGTTCCTGTGGCAGGTGATCAGTTCGCTGAAACCCGCTGTCGAGTTGCTCGCGCTGCCGCCGGTGCTTCCGACGCGGATCTCGCTGGCGCACTACGCGGCGGTGTTCGGCGACCACGCGTTCGCGCGCATGATCGCCAACAGCGTGATCGTCGCGACTGCCACGACCATACTGTCGCTCGCGGTCGGCGCGCTGGCCGCGTTTTCGCTGTCGGTACTGCGGCTGCCGCACCGCACCGCGATGCTGGGCATGTTGCTCGCGGTGTCGATGTTCCCGCCCATCGCCACGGTCAGCCCGCTGTTCCTGCTGCTGAACGCGGTGGGGCTGCGCGATACGCTGTTCGCGCTGATCCTGACGTACACCACGTTCTCGCTGCCGCTTTCGGTCTGGCTGCTGGCGCGATTCTTCGACCAGCTGCCGCGCGAGCTGTACGTCGCGGCGCGCGCCGACGGCTGCACCGCATTCGGTGCGCTGCGCCGCGTCATCCTCCCGCTGTCCACGCCCGGGCTGCTCGCGGCCGGGTTGCTGGTGTTCGTATTCTGCTGGAACGAGTTCCTGTTCGCGCTTTCGTTCACCGCGACGCAGGCCTCGCGCACGATTCCGGTAGGCATCGCGCTGTTCCCGGGCCTGCACGAGATCCCCTACGGCGAGATCGCCGCGGCGTCGGTCGTGGCGACCTTGCCGGTGGTCGCGCTGGCATTCGCGTTCCAGCGCCGCATCTTCGACGGGCTCACCGCCGGCGCGGTCAAAGGCTGAGAGCGCAATGGCGACCATCCGCATCGAAGGACTCGCGAAACGCTACGACGGCCAGCGGGTGATGGGCCCGCTCGATCTGCGGATCGAAGACGGCGAGTTCTTCACCTTCGTGGGCCCGAGCGGCTGCGGCAAATCGACGCTGCTCAACCTGATTGCCGGCGTCGACGCGCCGAGCGCCGGGCGGATCTGGTTCGACGACCGCGACGTAAGCGCACTCTCGCCGGGCGAGCGCGACATCGCGATGGTGTTCCAGAGCTACGCGCTGTATCCGCACCTGTCGGTGCGCGAGAACATCGGGTTCCCGCTGCGAGTGCGCGGTCGGCCTCGCAAGGAGATCGCGCACGAGGTCGATCGGGTCGCGCGCACGCTCGGCCTCGTGGATCTTCTGGAGCGCAGACCGAGGCAGCTGTCCGGGGGTCAGCGGCAGCGTGTCGCGCTTGGCCGCGCGCTGGTGCGCCGCCCTGCCGCGTTGCTGATGGACGAGCCGCTGTCGAACCTGGACGCCGGCCTGCGGCTGGAGATGCGCGCCGAGTTCAAGAGGCTGCACGAGCTTCACGGCGTCACGACGGTCTACGTGACCCACGACCAGGAGGAGGCGATGGTGTTGTCCGATCGGCTCGCGGTGCTCGACGCGGGGTCGATCCGTCAATGCGGGTCGCCGCAGCGGCTTTACGACGACCCGGACAATCTGTTCGTTGCGCGATTTCTTGGCAGCCCTCCGATCAATGTCGTCAGGGGCGACGCGCTCGCGGGGCCGGTGTCGCTCGTCGCCCGGCGTGCGACGCCGGCGGGGTCGGAACTGTTCACGGTCCGTCCGGCGCAGGTCACAGTCGATGTCGAGCCCCGTCGCGACGCACTTCCAGGCACGGTAGTGCTGACCGAATCGACAGGTGCCGACCTTTGGGTGATCGCAGAAGTCGCTGGTCAGCGCATTCGAGGCAGGGCCGTCCCTGGCGCGAGTCCGGAACGCGGATCGACGGTATACCTGCTGATCGACGCCGGCGCGATCCAACGCTTCGACGAAGCGACAGGAGCGCGCGTCCGCATATTTGAAACATAGATCCCGACAGAGTCTGAGATGATCGGCATGATCGATCTCGGCTGATCACCGAGCCGGCGTGCCGGGAACGCAACCTACTCAGAGCCTCGCCATGAACTTCGACTTTTCCTCCGACCAGGAAGCGCTGCGCGACGCGGTCGCCAGAATCTGCAGCCAGTTCGGCGACGACTACTGGCTTGCCAAGGACAAGGAGGGCGGCTTTCCGCACGAACTGCACCGGGCGCTGGCCGACAGCGGCTGGCTGGGCATCTGCATCCCGGAGGAGTACGGCGGCGCGGGACTGGGCATCACCGAGGCCGCGCTCATGATGCAGACGATCAGCGAGTCCGGTGCGGGCATGTCCGGGGCGTCTGCGGTGCACATGAACATCTTCGGCCTGAGCCCGGTGGTGATCTTCGGCACCGAAACACAGAAGCAGCGAATGCTGCCGCCGCTGGTGAGCGGCGCCGAGAAGGCCTGCTTCGCAGTGACCGAACCCAATACCGGGCTGAACACGACGCAGTTGAAAACGCGGGCCGAGCGGGTCGGCGATCACTACGTTCTCGACGGCGCGAAGGTGTGGATCTCCACCGCGCAGGTCGCGGAGAAGATGCTGATCCTCGCCCGCACCACGCCGCTCGATCAGGTGAAGAGCCACACCGACGGACTGAGCCTGTTCTATACCGATCTGGACCGGCGTTTCGTCGAGGTCCGCGAGATCGAGAAGATGGGGCGAAAGGCGGTGGACTCCAACCAGGTGTTCATCGACGGCCTGCGCGTTCCGGTGGACGATCGAATCGGCGAGGAAGGCAAGGGTTTCCGGTACATCCTGCACGGCATGAACCCGGAGCGCGTGCTGATCGCCGCCGAGGCCATCGGTCTGGGCAAGGAGGCGCTGCGCCGCGCCACCCAGTACGCGAACGAACGCGAAGTGTTCGACCGTCCGATCGGCAAGAACCAGGGGATCCAGCACCCGCTGGCCGAATGCTGGATGCAGCTGGAGGCTGCGAACCTGATGACGTTCAAGGCCGCGGACCGGTTCGATCGCGGGCTGTCGTGCGGCGCAGAGGCGAACGCGGCGAAGTTTCTCGGCGCCGAGGCCGGCTATCAGGCCTGCCTGGCCGCGGTGATGACCCACGGCGGTTTCGGTTACGCCAAGGAGTACCACGTGGAGCGCTATCTGCGCGAAAGCCTGATTCCCCGCATCGCGCCGATCAGCCCGCAACTGGTGCTGTGCTTCATCGCCGAGAAGGTGCTGGGCCTGCCGAAATCGTATTGACGTTCGCCCTGCCGCTCGTCGGCCTGCGAGCGCCGTTCGTCCGTTTACCGTGGCATCTGACCACTAGCTGACGAACTCCCGCAACCTTCGTGGGTAGCGTATTCCGTAGGACCACGCGATGCCCCATTTGAAGGAGGCTTTCCATGGGAACCTATACGTATGTCGGTCCGCCCACGCTAAGGCCTGTTCCGGCAACCGACCGGAAGCCGGGGACCGCGCCCGACACCCCGGCGCGAGCGGCGCGCCGCGAACTGTTGACCGACTCGGCGGCGCGGCTGCTGAAGGCGCTTCCGTTCGACGCGGGCATGCCCTGCACGGCGCGGGACTACCCCCACGTTCTAAACCGGATCTCAGAGGTCTGGAGCGACGTGCGCGCGTTCAGCAAGCTGATGAACGGCCTGCTGATCGACGATCGACCCGATCGGGAGGGTTTCCCCGCTGCGGTGATCCTCGAACTCGACGAGCTGCAGCAACACCGGCTGAGACTGCTGCGCAGAACCGGCGCCTGAGCGTCGGCGCTGGGTTCACGCGGGCGCGCGGTTCTGGCGCCGGTCGGGTAATCGCTTGCAGGTAGGCAAGTCTGGTAGCGTCGAAGTCTGATGACAGCCGATCCCGCGAGATTCGAGGCGCCGGTTGACGGCAGGACTGCCGCTATCCCCGTCGCCGTGGATATGGACGGAACCCTGATCGCGACGGACGCGATGGTCGAAGGGGCGTTCCTGATGCTGAAACGCGATCCGTTGAACGCGGCGCGGATGATCGCGTGGTTGTCAAAGGGCAAGCAAAGGCTCAAGGCGCGTATCGCCGAGGAAACGGGGCTGGATGTGACGCATCTCCCGTATCGGCCCCAGGTACTGGAATACCTGCAGGCTGTCCACGCGCAGGGCAGGCGCATCGTGCTGGCAACGGCCGGCAACGCTAGGGTCGCGCATCAGGTGGCGTCGCACCTGGGATTGTTCGATGCGGTGCTTGCCAGCGACGACGACGTCAACCTGGCGGGCGAATCGAAGCGCCGGCGCCTTGTAGCGGAGTTCGGCGAAAGAGGCTTCGATTACGTGGGCAGTGCCGGCGCCGATATCGCTGTTTGGCGTTCTGCGCGTTCGGCCGTGCTGGTGGGAGGCAGTGCCGGGTTGCGCCGACAGGTCGCCGCGGTGACCGAGATCGGCCTGGTGATCGACAAGAACGAGGCGACGGCGTTGGACTATCTCCGATCGCTGCGTTTGCACCACTGGCTCAAGAACCTGTTGCTGTTCACGCCACTGATCGCGGCCCACCAGCTCGGCGACGTCCCGCTGCTCGCCCGAGAGGTTCTGGCCTTCTTGGCCTTCGGCCTGTGTGCCTCCAGCGTGTATTTGCTGAATGACCTGACAGACCTGGAGGCCGATCGCCATCACCCCCACAAGCGGGACCGACCGATCCCGTCCGGTCGGGTGCCGCTCGGCCTGATACTGCCGATGCTGCCCGTCCTCATGGCGGCGGGGCTCGGACTCAGCCTGATGCTGCCGGCGGGCTTCCTTGCCGTGGTCGGTGGCTATCTGATCCTGAATCTCGCATATTCCTTGCGTCTCAAAGCGATACCGATCCTCGACGTGCTGATCCTCTCCGTGCTCTATACCCTGCGCCTCATCGGCGGCTCGGTAGCCACGGGAATCTGGCTGTCACCCTGGCTGCTGACTTTCTCGATGTTCCTGTTCCTCAGCCTGGCGCTGAGCAAGCGCTATGCGGAGCTGATGACGATGCGGGCGGTCGAGGGTGCCCGCGCGAGGGCGCGCGGTTACCAGCTCGATGATGCCGAGTTGCTGGCCTCCCTAGGGGGCGGCGCCGGGTATATCGCGGTGCTGGTGCTCGCGCTCTACATTGAAAGCGGGACCGGCCACGCCCTGTATGGTCGGCCGCAGATCTTGTGGGCCCTGTGCGTGCTGTTGCTGTACTGGGTCAGTCATCTCTGGCTTACGGCCCACCGAAAGCGCCTCCACGACGACCCGCTGGTCTTCGCCCTGCGCGATCCCGTGAGCCGCATCCTGATGGTGCTCATGGCACTGATTTACCTGGCCGCGATCTGACCCGAACATGGGACGACGCTCGATCAGAACACTGCTTGTTGCGCCCCTGCTGGGAGCGATGCAGTTCGCGGTGTCCGACGAGCTGCCACAGGGAGTCGCCGCCAGGAAACACGCGTCGGAGTACGCCGCCGATGTCCCGAAGACCATCGTGGAACTTCAGCCGTTTCGCCGCGTCCAGGAGCGCCCGATCGTCGGAACTGAGGGCAGGCGCGGTAGCGCAACCCTGATCAACCTTAATCCGGTGATCAACGACTGGCTTGTGCTGTTGCTGGACTGGGGCGATGGATCCAAGGTCTCCTATCACCTGGAGAACGCGGCTCCGGCCAGCCAGGCGATCACGCTGGATCCCGCTTTCCCGACCGGCCTGATGCTGAACAGCGGCGCCGAGCGGCATCCCTGCGAACTGTGGGGCGGTCGGGCGCTGGAGGCTGCTACCGCCGAGCCTATTCCCTACGCAGCACTTTGTGGCGCGCGACTGTATCTGCATAACGCGGTGCGGGGGCGTCGGAGCAATCTCGAGGCGGCGGTGGAATTCCTGCGCGACAGCGTCTGGGGGGGTGAGACGCTGGTGACCATCGCAAAGGAGACAGTCCTCAAGGATGCGGGGCGGGAGCAGGCCGTGCTCGGTGGCCGCATGCCAGGCCCTGCCGAGGGGAGTGGCAGGCCTGCGCCGGCAACGCTGGATCCAGCCTACGAAGAACGTCGGATCAGCCGCGGCAGCCTGGGCATTCCCGTCGCCGGGCCCGACGACGCGCAGTTCGCATTGGGCCAATGGATGCCCGCACGGGATCTGAACGGCGCGTTCGTGAGTCTGATCGCCCCGCAGGCGATTGCGCCGGAGATTCTCGGTGGGCATCGGGATCGGGCCAGTGCCCTGGACGCGAAGGAATCGTCCGCGCCGGTCTACCTGGTCGCCTTCGACCTGCGTCGCTTCGATGTCGGCTTCGGCGTGGGCACGGATCACCCGCGAGTCGATTGGTCTCCGCGCCCGCCCGATGCTGTGCGGCCGAAGATTTTGCCGGGCCCGGACGGCGTCGATTCGGTGAAGCCTCTGATCACCACCGGCATGATCCCTCCGGGCGACCGGGCGCGCACGGTGGCCGCCTTCGCGGGCGGATTCAAGCGTTACCACGGCGCCTTCAAGTACGGCGAGCTGTCCCTGCGCAACCACGGCAGCCACTACGGATTCATCCAGGAAGGGGTGGTGCTGAGCAAGCTGCAGCCGGGGCTCTCGACGCTCTATGTGCTGCGGGACGGCTCCGTGCACATGCATGCGTGGACCGAGGCGGACAATGCCGGCCTCGCAGAGGTTCGCTACGCGCGGCAGAACGGCGTGCCGCTGGTGGAGCGAGACCCTGTCGGCGGCGAACCGACACCCGGAGCACTGGTCAGCCGCTGGGGGGCCGGCAACTGGTCCGGCTCGGCGCAGGAGTCCCTGCGCACGGTGCGTGCCGGAGCCTGCGTGCAGCGCACGCCGCAGACCGAGTACCTGATCTACGCGTACTTTTCCAATGCGACGCCCTCGGCGATGGCACGGGTGTTTCAGGCCTACCGCTGCGAGCATGCCATGCAACTGGACATCAACGCTCCCATCCTCACTTATCTGGCGGTCTATGCCGCCGGCGGTGGCGGCGGCGAGCCGAGCACGCAATATCTGGTGCAGGCGATGTCCGAAGCCGACCAGAAGGTGCAGGGCCGCCTCGTTCCACGGTTCCTGGCCTTGCCGGACAACCGGGATTTCTTCTACCTGTTGCGCCGCCGTGGCGGGTCGCCATGAGCAGACATCGGCGGGCATGGCGCTGGGTCGGCGTGCTGGCGTGGGTCCTCGCGGCAGCCGCGGGCGCGTCCGCCGTGACGCTGGAACAGCAGAACGAGGCCATGCTGGATTCGCTGCAGCAGGTTCACGGTCTGAGCGGCGCCCAGATGGACGCGCTGCGGGAAATCTTCCGGCGCTCCGGCTATATGGGCCAGGGCAATCCCGACGTCGCCAGACATCCGGACACGCC